>CAYUNA010000865.1:0-2272 GCA_964445895.1 uncultured Saprospiraceae bacterium
GTACTCCCCTTTAGGGGTCGGGGGTCGATGCTTTGAAAATCAAATTTCACAAAACTTCGTACAGTTTTAATTTTTAATTCTTCATTATTTCCTACATTTGCGACGAATTCTAAAATCCTCAATCTAAATTTCATCAATGAGCAAAGGACGCGTCATATTAAATAAGGAACGGTTTACGTTGACTATCGACCGCCTGTGCCATCAATTGATTGAAAAATATGATACCTTCGAAAATACGGCATTGATTGGGATTCAGGAAGGTGGAGTGCCTTTATCAGAACGAATTCATGCGCGGTTGAAGGAAATTTTAGACATTCCGACCATCCAATTCGGTAAATTAGATATTACATTTTATCGGGATGATTTTCGTATCCGAGAGAAGCCACTGAAGGCCAGTAAAACTGATTTTCAGTTCTCCTTAGACAATCAAAATGTAGTCTTGATGGATGATGTCGTCTATACCGGACGCACCATTCACGCTGCGATGACGGCTTTGAATGATTTTGGTCGTCCTCGACAAGTAGAATTGGTAGCGATGGTTGACCGGCGATTTAACCGACATTTGCCAATCCAATCAAACTATATTGGTCTCACAATGGATGCCCTCGACCAGGCTTATGTGAAAGTAGAATGGGCAGAAAAGGAGGGCGAAGATAAAATTTTGATGTTTTCTAAATAGTCTTTAGCCAGTTAGTCTTTGATTTTTAACCTTGCTAAAATAAACAAAGACTACAAGCCTAAGACCAAAGAATTTTTCATGGCGACAGCGCTAAGTACCAAACATGTTTTAGGGATTAAACAATTGACACCAGCAGATATTCAGTTGATTTTTGAAACGGCTGAGAATTTTAAGGAAGTCATTAATCGTCCAATAAAAAAAGTGCCCTCATTAAGAGATGTCACGGTCGCCAATTTATTTTTTGAAAACTCTACCCGAACTCGTATTTCCTTCGAATTAGCCGAAAAAAGACTCTCTGCTGATGTCGTAAATTTCTCGGCATCTTCTTCCTCCGTTAAGAAAGGCGAGACGTTATTAGATACCGTCAATAACATTTTATCGATGAAAGTCGATATGGTGGTCATGCGTCACCCAGCACCTGGTGCTCCCGTTTTTTTATCCAAACACATTGATGCTAATATCATTAATGCTGGTGATGGCACACACGAACATCCAACACAGGCCTTGTTAGATGCTTTTTCGATGCGGGAAAAATTAGGGGATTTGACCGGCAAAAACATTGCTATTTTTGGTGATATTTTACATTCAAGAGTAGCGATGAGTAATGTTTTTTGTTTGAAAAAACTGGGTGCAAAAGTCCGAGTTTGTGGCCCACCAACCCTGATACCGAAGCATATTGATAAATTAGGAGTAGAAGTTTCGCACAACCTTCGAGAATCCTTGGAATGGTGTGACGTTGCTAATGTTTTACGGATTCAATTAGAACGGCAAGACATCAAATATTTCCCCTCTTTGCGAGAATATTCACAATATTTTGGACTCAATAAAAAGATTCTGGATTCGCTAAATAAAGAGATTGTAGTGATGCACCCTGGCCCCATTAACCGGGGGGTAGAAATCACTGGTGACGTAGCGGATTCCGATCATTCTATCATTTTGCAGCAGGTCGAAAATGGCGTCGCAATTAGAATGGCTATTCTGTATCTTTTGGCATCCAAACGTTAAAGGAGAACCCCGAGTTTTAATCCTCATATTATGACGATTATTTTTCGTCGGGTCAAGTATTCTACTCCCAAAAACATTTGTTACTTTTGATAAGTATTTCGTTATAAATGTATTCAAATGTCTTGATAGAGACTTTTAGAAATTACATCTAAACCCTATCTAATTTATTCCCTGTAAATTACAATTAAAGTTGGTTTTTACCTTGTTTTTTAATGATTAATTCTGAAAAAGAAGTTAATTCAATAAAAATTTACTATTCTTTTTGCATAAAATTTTCAAAAAAGAACAAATTGTCTATCTTGGATTTTCAAATAAATTAAAAGGGTTTTCTCATAAAAAAATAAATTGGACTGGGTTGGCGCGGAGCGACTTAGCTATTGGTAGAAATTTTGTTTTTTATTAGAAGCGCAGAGCGATTCCCCCATTTTTATGCTTTTTAATCGGGCAGTCGCTATGCGCCTGAAGAATAATGCTTAAATTTCTACCAATAGTTTAGTCGCTATGCGCCTTTTAGTTTTTATGAGAAAGCCCTTAATAAATTAAGGAATATATGAAAAAGCTTTTCACTCTATTATTAATAGGATTTTT
>CAYUNA010000866.1:0-2265 GCA_964445895.1 uncultured Saprospiraceae bacterium
AAGACCAAACTTTCTCTCTCAAGAATGTCAATTTATTTATTTCGCGTTCCTAAAGAATAATTAGTCAACAAGTAACGAATCAATGAATCTACTACAACTTAGTTGGAAAAATATAATTAACAATCGGCTTTCGACCACTTTGAGCTTGGTTTTATTTGCGCTTGGCGTGGGCTTGATTTCTCTATTATTGACTTTAAATAAGCAAGTTCAAGAGAAATTTGATAAAAATCTGGCAGAAATTGACCTGGTAATTGGGGCAAAAGGAAGTCCGCTGCAATTAATTCTCTGCAATATGTACCACATTGATAATCCCACGGGTAATGTGTCGATAAAAGAGGCTAAAGCATTTATGAAACCAGGGCATCCGCTGATTGAAACAGCGATTCCGATTTCGGTAGGGGATAGCCACAAAGGGTATCGAATTGTGGGGACGACGACAGATATTTTGGGATTGTATGGTGGTGAAATTGCGCAAGGGAAGATTTGGAAACATTCGATGGAAGTGACCGTCGGCGCGACCGTTGCCGCTAATTTAAAATTAAAATTGGGTGATGAATTTAAAAGTTCGCATGGATTGATTGAAGACCCCAATTTGGTACATGATGACGCACATAGTTTGCGGGTCGTTGGGATATTGAAGCCATCGGGTTCGGTGATTGACCAATTGATTTTGACGAGTACGGTGTCTGTTTGGGACGTGCATGACCACGGCGCGCATGAGGCAATGGAAGCAGTAGCAGCAGCAGAAAATCACGACCACGCTCATGAAGACCACGACGGACATGACCATGCCGGACATCATCATGATAATCACGACCATGATGGCGACGGTAAACCCGACCACGCCCCGGAAGACCACCATGATCACGCTGGACATGACCACCAAAATCATGACCACAATCACCATGCAGATGCCGCTGTAGAAGCTCCGCCATTGTGGGAAATGGAGGACAAAGACATCACAGCATTGCTGATAAAATTCAAAGGACGTAACTTCCGCACACTTAATTTAGCGCGAAATATTAATGACAATACAGACATGCAAGCGGCTGTTCCTGCGATTGAAATCAATCGACTCTATAGTATGATGGGGGTGGGGATGGATGCGTTGGAATGGTTGGCTCGAATTATTGTTTTTGTGTCTGGATTGAGTATTTTTATTTCGCTATTTCAAAGTTTGCGGGAGCGAAAATATGAATTGGCATTGATGCGAGTGATGGGGGCAACGCCGGGTAAATTATTCGTTTTGATTATTTTAGAAGGTTTGTTACTGGCAATTTTGGGGTATATTTTGGGTATCTTATTGAGTCATTTGAGTATGGGCTTTTTGGGCGATTATATGTCAGATGAGTATAAATATTCGTTTCAAGCATGGTCATTTTTGAAAGAAGAAGGTTATCTGCTATTAGGGGCGTTGGCGATTGGATTTGTGGCGGCGGTGATTCCGGCTTTACAGGCAAGGAACACGGATATATCGGAGACGCTTTCTAATGGTTAGGTAGTTAGGGATAAAACGGTTTTGCGACAAGCAAAGCGCGTTCTTATTATTGGTGGTCGAAAATCTACGAGTTTCTTCCTTCCTGGATTTTTTGAACCACCTCAATGAAATCTGCCAAGGAATCAGAATTTTTTGGATATTAACGTTGTATTAGCTTACTTTTTAGGTTTTTAAACGTTTAAAATAATAAGAGTTAGTTTTCTCTTTTTAATCATAAAAAAGTATCTCGTAGTAATTAATTCGGTAAAATTTTAAAAATGCTCTAAGCAGAATTTTCAAAACTGTCACGAATCAAATTAAAAAATGAACAAAATACTTCCAATTTTAATGCTTCTTTTTCTTTTTGTAGGCCAACAAGAAGGTTTGGCACAGAAAAAAAATGTCTGGTCTACTTTGGGGATGATGAAGTACGAGCGGCAATTTTCGGAAAATGACGGCATCAATGCGAATAGGGGAGGAGGAAGTAAATTTCGACCGTTGATTGAGGCGTTGGATGGTGAAGAAATTGAAGTGACGGGTTATATCATTCCCTTGTCGGGTAAAAAGGCGCAGAGTCATTTGATGTTTTCGATGTATCCGTTTGCGACCTGCTTTTTTTGTGGAAATGCAGGACCAGAAACGGTGATGGAAGTGTTTATGAAAGATGATAAAAAAGTAGAATTCACTGAAGACGCGATTACGTTGAAAGGTAAATTTAAATTTTTGGGTAACCGTACGGATGATGTGATGTTTCATTTAGAATTAGCAGAAAAGGTTGACTAATTAAA
>CAYUNA010000867.1:0-2265 GCA_964445895.1 uncultured Saprospiraceae bacterium
TTTAAATGCAAAGAAACTTTTGTTACACGGTATTAGGTTGTCAAAAAATAGGAAAACCAGACATGCGCTTAAATGCCGCATAGCAAAGTCCAATCGATTCTAACAAAATGAAAAAAACACTCCGATTCCTTTTCCTCCTCTTAATCCTATCCTTCAGTATCTACTACATCTTCAACAATTTCATCGGCTACAGAAGTACGGCTCATCAAAAATATAGCCGTAGTCTCTCCCCTAAACATCACGACGAAGCAGCGATTAAACAATGGAAGAAAGTAGCACAACGGGCTACCAATGAAGTACTCTATTTGGATGCCCCCGTCAAGCTCTTTTTAGAAGGAAACAAGCATTTTAATGAAGCTTGGGGGTATCGTCTGCAATTGCCAGCAGGCGTGGTATTGAATGTAAATATGCTGACCAATCTACTACCTGAACAGTATTTTGTAGACTTATTCTTTGTGGAAGCCAATGGAGAGATAGATTACCTGTGGAGCAAAAATGAAGGTGGAAACCTGGCTTACCCTGTATTGGAAACAGGGGAATATCAGTTGCGGATTCAACCAGCTTTAGGGATTGATTTTAATTTTGACATAAACTTATTTTGGTCACCGATTTATGCTATTTTTCCAGTAGAGGGTAAAGGCAATCGAGCCATTCAAAGCGTTTGGGGCGACCCTCGAGATGGTGGGAAACGAAAGCATGAGGGCATTGATATTTTTGCTAAAAAAGGGACACCATTATTGGCAGTTTGTGACGGTGAAATTGATAGAGTCAAGAATGGCGGATTGGGTGGAAAATCGGTTTGGTTATATGATGCAGAAAATGGGCAATCCATTTATTACGCGCATTGTGATGAGCAATTGGTAACGGAAGGGCAACGTGTAAAGGCCGGCGAACCCATTGCTACCGTTGGCAATACAGGCAATGCTCGAACGACGCCGCCACATGTACATCTGGGCATTTATCCCAATCGGATGGGCGCGATAGACCCTATTTATTTTGTAAAAAAACAACCCAAAGAAACAGATAAAATATCGGTAGATAAAGATAAAGTTGGTTTGACAACGAGCGTTTCATCGATGGTAAAAATACGCACCAACTTGGCAGATAAGCAATCAGAAACAATGAGCTTAACGCCGAGTGCTTCATTTCAGATTGTAGCGGCAGTGGGACGGTTTTATCAAATACGATTGCCACAAGGAACAACAGGATTTTTGGAAGGAAAGTACTTGAAGTAGATTTTGGATGTGCTGAACATCAATGTAGTTTATCCGTTTTCATTTTAAAAAATTTGATATTACTTTAGTGGCAAAAATCTTTAGCTCATTATCTAATATCCGAGCTGCCATGAGGAGTTTATAGTTATAGAAGCACTCATTTTAATTTTTTAGCAAAAAATCAAAATGAGTACTTCTGAAAAAAAATCCGTGGTGCGGGCGGAAAATCGCTATTGAATTTGCAAAAAATAATTTTTGTCGGGCCAAGTGATCACTTTAAATAAAATTTTAAATTAATGAACACCAAACAATCAGGTAAAACTGCTCTCGTTTTCGGCGCAACTGGACTTATCGGTAGGTATCTTTTACAATATTTACTCGAACATCCTGCCTACGCAAGGGTAATCACTTTTGGACGTAGTAAGTCCGATATTACTCATACAAAGTTAACAGAAAAAATAGTTGATTTTGATCAACCAAAATCGTTTACTGACCAGGTGAAAGGCGATGAAATTTTCTGCTGTCTCGGAACCACCCGCTCGAAAGCCGGGAAGGAAGGTTTTTACAAAGTAGATTATACCTATTGTTTCAATGCAGCAAAAATGGGTCGAGAAAACGGTGTAGCCCAATTCTTATTGATTTCTTCAATGGGGGCAGATGCGGATTCAATGTTTTATTACAATCAAGTAAAAGGAGAAATCGAAAATTCGGTGAAAGCATTAAATTATCCGACAACGCATATTTTACAACCGTCCTTGCTATTAGGAGAACGAGAGGAACACCGATTGGGAGAGTCGATTGCACAGAAAGTTTTAGGTGGAATTGATGCTGTGGCAGGCAACGTTTTAGGCAAGTATGCACCAATTGAAGCAGAAGCAGTAGCACAGGCAATAATTTATGCAGCGCAAAGTGACGTCTCCGGTGTACAGGTTTATGATTCGCAAGAATTGGAGAGTATGGCATTGGCTGAAGTGAAAATGTTGGGCTAAAATTAATTCACCTGAAAGGGTTTTAGACCGATATTTATATCAATCAGATATCAGCTTAGGAA
>CAYUNA010000868.1:0-2264 GCA_964445895.1 uncultured Saprospiraceae bacterium
ACACTGTACTATGCACTGATTTTTTAAATTCCTTAGACAAAAAAATACTTTACTTAACTGTTCATTTAATTAATTGCTCATTCCTAATTCTACTTTGGCACTTTAGAATTTGGTTTTGTTCCCTCTGTAAGAATATTTCTCGTGGTGCGGGCGGACAGAGAATAACTAAAAATCCATCATTATTTTAAAGTGCCAAAGTAGAACTAAGAGGCGAAATAATTGTAAACTTTTATATTCTATCCCCATCGTTCTGCCATTTTAAATTAAAAAAAATTATTTTTGCCATAAGATGTAACGCCCCTTTCTTTTTTACGTCTTGTATTTAAGAAAACAGGATATAGCCCTATTAAAAATTGGATAGCCTATTGATTACCTGTTCTTTCAAATCATTCCAACTGCTAAAAAATAAATTTCAACATGAAAAATCTATCTTTAGACCCCTCTACTCAAACCAACGTTAATGCGTGGCTCAACGGCAATTATGATGCTGAAACCAAAGCGGAAATTCAAAAATTAATCGACAATAAAGAGACAACCGAATTGACGGATGCTTTCTACAAAGAGCTCGAATTCGGGACAGGCGGCTTGCGCGGAATCATGGGTGTTGGTGCCAATCGAGTCAACAAATATACTTTTGGAGCAGCAACACAAGGCTTTTCTAATCACTTATTAAAAACTTATCCGAACGAGCAAATCAAAGTTGCGATTGCGCACGACTGCCGCAATAACTCAGATACATTTGCACAGATGGTTGCTGAAGTTTTTTCAGCAAATGGTATTTATGTTTACTTTTTTGAAGGGTTGCGACCAACGCCGGAATTGTCTTATGCAGTCCGCGAATTGGGTTGCCACGGTGGCGTGGTATTAACGGCTTCACACAATCCGAAAGAGTATAACGGCTATAAAGCTTATGGCCCCGATGGTGGTCAATTAATTGCGCCGCATGACGTGAGCGTAATGAATGAAGTACGAGCAATCAAGGATGTCAGCGAGATTAAATTTGGTGGTTCGCACGACAACATTGAGCGCATCGGGCAGGCGATGGATGATAAATATCTGGATGAATTGGTTGCGTTATCGGTTTCAAAAGAAGCGATTCAGCGGCAGAAAGATATGAAAATTGTGTTTTCACCGATTCACGGAACAGGCGGAGTTTTAGTGCCACCTGTGTTGAAAAAATTTGGCTTTGAAAATGTGATTTTAGTTGAAGAACAAATGGTGTATGATGGGAATTTCCCAACCGTTGTTTATCCAAATCCTGAGGAAAAAGAAGCGTTGACCCTGGCATTGAAAAAAGCGGATGAAGTGGGTGCAGACCTCGTCATGGCAACCGACCCTGATGCTGACCGAGTAGGCATCGCAGTTAGAAATACGGCAGGGGAAGTCGTCTTATTAAATGGTAATCAAGCAGCGGTTTTGCTTATCCATTACATGTTGGAGGCGTGGAAGAAAGCGGGTAAATTGGATGGCAATCAATACGTTGTCAAGACGATTGTTACGTCTTATTTAATTGATAAAATCGCCGAATCTAAAGGCGTTGAATGCTATAATACCTTGACTGGCTTTAAATGGATTGGCGCATTGATGGAGAAATTTGGTGACGCAAAAACCTTCATTGCAGGAGGAGAAGAAAGCTACGGTTATCTTGTTGGCGAACACGCGCGGGACAAAGATGCAGTGGTTTCTTGTGCGATGATTGCGGAAATGGCAGCATACTATAAAGACCAAGGCAGCAGCTTGTATGAGGCATTGATTGGAATTTATGAGGAGTATGGTTTTTATAAAGAAAAATTGATTGCCATTACTAAAAAAGGGAAAGCTGGTGCGGAAGAAATTCAGGCGATGCTGGCTGGTTTTCGGAACAATCCTCCGATGGAATTAGGTGGTTCAAAAGTAGTCATGATTAAGGATTATCTCAACTCTGTTTCCAGGGATATGGTGGCAACTTCAGAAACGCCAATTGACTTACCGAAGTCAAATGTTTTACAATTTTATACAGAAGATGGCAGCATCGTTTCGGCGCGACCGTCAGGTACTGAGCCTAAAATTAAGTTTTATTGCAGTGTAAAAGAGCCATTGAATAATCGAGCTGATTTTGAAAAAGTAGAAAGAGAATTGGATGCGAAATTGACGCAGATTTTGAAGGATTTGGGGGCTTAGTTTTTTACTAAAAAGAGATTTTAAAGCCTGGTAATTTTCAAAAATTATCAGGCTTTTTTTATTCTTTAAAATAATTTGGGATTGTTTTAAAAATCCTTAGGAAC
>CAYUNA010000869.1:0-2261 GCA_964445895.1 uncultured Saprospiraceae bacterium
CAACTACTTGAAATATTAGTGTTCTCTAAATGAATACCTTTACTCTTAGCTACAACCTCAAAACGACTCACTAAGTCATAGGTATAGCGTCTAATGTCTCCAAAGCTATAAGTTGGCTTTAGATTTCCTTCTTCTAATCTTGAAATATCGAGTATATTGTTAGTCATCAAAAGCAATTGATGTGCATTAGAAGAAACATCTAATAATCGCTCTTGAGTACAAGATACAGGATTCTGCTCCTCGATGACCTGCTGTAAGGTACGCAACATTAATATTAGAGGAGTACTAATCCTGTGTGTTAATTTTGAAAAAAAGAGAATATTATTTCTATCTGTTTCCTTTAGTGCTTTCGATTGCGCAAAAAGGAATTTCCCATTTCTTTTTATAGCTGCTGTTTCTTTCATTGATGCTTTTTTTAATTTGTTCTGTTATTTTTTTTAACTTTTTATTTGCTGTTTATGAAATAAAAAGACAAACAAGACAATTTCAAAAAACAGTAAAAGCCATACAGTTAAGTTGAAAAATATAGGAATAGAAAGAGGAATACTCAAAATCTGCCTTGAGTAGATACATACCAGCAACGATGACCTTTTGCGAAAAAAAACGATTAGAAAAATTGACAGAAATAAAGAATAACGCAAAAACGGAGAGCGTTTTTTGTATTGACCGTACAGAGTTAACCGTCGGATGAAGGTGTAAAATTCTCATAGTTTTTATGTTCTGTATTTTATTTAAAAATGTTATCTATTGAAATAAGAATATTGTGTGTAAGCAGTTAGGGAATTGGTAAAAAATAATCTACCCATTCTGACTCGTTACCTCCACAAGGTCGGGACAAGCCTTTTTCCATTTAAAAAACTTAAAAAAGGCTCAAATAACCAGTTATGCTCGCATTTTTTAAATTTCTTAAATAAAAAAATTACTTCGCCATAATGGGTAGGTTATTTATTACCAACTCCCTTAGTCAAAATAACTTAACCATAGCCTTTAATTATATTTAGTAAGTAGAACCAGCGATAAACATAGTATTTTTAGCGTTTAATGAAACATTAAAATACATGAATGCATAAAAAAAAGAACATGAATAGCATTTATTACGCTGTTTCGCTTCCTTTATCTGATTCTAATATTTAAAAATCGAACTATTAGTTATCACAAGAGTCTCAAATGTTACATAGAGTTAAATAAGTGTAACACTAAAAAAAAGGCAGTCTCGATAAAAAGAAGATTTTTGCCAGATAACTAAGGAAAATGCAAATAGAACAACCTTTAGTGAGTGTGGTCATGGCAAGCTATAATCGAGCAGATGTTATCTCACGAACACTTAAAAATATTTTTGCCCAAGATTACCGTCCACTTGAATTAATCGTTATTAATGACGGTTCTATTGACGATACTCTTTTTGTTTTAAACGAACTAAAAAAATCATATGATTTCACTCTAATCAACAATCCCCAAAATATAGGCTTACAAAAGTCCTTAAATATAGGTCTTGAACAAGCTAAAGGGAAATATATTGCTCGTATAGATGACCACGACTTGTGGATTGATACCAAGAAGACCAGTAAACAAGTTGCCTTTATGGAGAGTCATCCAGATTATGGAATGATTGGGTCTGCATTTAAAATAAATGACACAACATACATTAATCCACTGACGAATAAAGCTATTCGTGAGCAAATTTTATTGCGTTGTCCATTTTGCCATCAGTCCGTCTTGCTGCGCCAATCTGTTTTAGAAAAAGTTGGTCATTATGATGAAAATTTAATCTACTCCGAGGATTGGGATTTATGGTTAAAATTTGGCGTAATTTCCAAAGTTGCCAACCTCCCAGAAATAACAGTAGAGGTATATGAACCACTCGAAAATGAATCGCTATCAGGTGATTTTTTCTTGAAGCAGCTCCCCATCAATCGACAGTTGGTTGCTAAATATGCAAAGGATTTTCCCCGAGCGTGGAAGGCTAAACTATATCATTACTTTATTGCTTTATTTTTTTCTATCATTAAACCTAATAGCCCTTTACACCGCTTTATGCAGGCAGTCTTTCGGCGTGTCTTTTTTCAGACGATATGAGTGTTGGATGTCAAGTAATCCAAAGCGAAAAACTATTTTACGTTATGCTTACTTCTAATACGCTGCTCTCTATTTTTTTAGATTGTCTATTTTCATTTGAAGTGAAATACCGTAACCAATTACCAAAAATGCTGCCGCTGAAAACTGGAGTAAAACTCGGTGAATAGTAGTTTGTGTCAATAAAT
>CAYUNA010000870.1:0-2259 GCA_964445895.1 uncultured Saprospiraceae bacterium
CAAATGAGGCGATGCATAAGATTTATTCAGAGGTTTTATTGGAATATTTTCAATAATATAACCCTTAAAGGTCTTTTTAAATCTAACTAAACATCACCCACCCTACTCTGTTTTATCTTATTCTAATAATTTGCCTAATCAGTAATGTAGAAACTTCTGTTGCCCGCGTTACGTTTTTACAGTGTTCATGTTATTTAGCTCTTATTTAGCAACATTAACACATAAATACATTAACACAAAACAACTTTTAAATCACTGACTTTCAATGACTTAAAAAACCAAAACATGATTAAAAAGAGATCCTACCAAAAGGCCTTCTGACCGAATGCACCTCGAAATGTTTTTTTTTAGACGGAGCAAAATGCTTTTTAAAAGTCATTTTGCTTATTAGCGCATATCACGATATTACCAAATTCTAACACACTCAAATCACTTCAATAACGAAATTCGGGTCCCGAAATTGATACTCAATACAACCACCCAATGAGTCTATTTTTTCAATGTAAATTATGGCCCCTTTTTCCGCCGTTTTTAACAACTCTAGAGTGCGTGGAGCTAATTCATTTCCTTTATTAATGACTTCAACAATGTCGTTTTTCTCAGGAGGAACGACAATAAAATGGACTTGAAAGATGGGACAATTTTCAATTTTAAAATCAATTATTTCTGATAAGGTCGTTTTGGCTTGGACGGCTTTGACAGATAGTTGAATTGGCTGATTTTGAGCGCATAAATTATTCAACATAAATAGCATTCCGAAAAGAGATAAGCCGATGGTTTTCATAGAAAAATCGTTTTAATTATTTTAAAAAATCACCCTATAATAACGTTTACTTCTTGTAGATAATTATCCACCCAATAGTCCTCTAAATTGAACCAGCTTTTAGCTGCATTTATTTTCACGACCAATAAGGCACCTCTGACATTTTACACAAATGGGGAGACATTTGTTGCAAAATTTTCTAAATCCTTCCTTAATTATAAATATGGACTTCCCAATTTACCAATCCGAACGAAAAACGTCCATCCGCACCATAATTTTGCAGCGTACTCAAATTCGGTTTTAGAGCAGGTCTAGTTTTTTTACTTTCTGACAACCAAGCATTTAAGAATTTGACTTCGAATCAAACCAGTCATTTAGCTTGCCAAATTCCATCTTTGTTTTTTTGTCAAAGCCCTAATCCATTGATTATCAGTTCGTAAAAGAACTATACCTGCTCTTAGAGTCATTTAAAAAATAGAATAGAAATCCATTGTAAAAATGTCAAAAAAAAATTAACATGAAAAATTTAAATCACCTTTTATTTATTATTGTATTCTTTTCTTTTTCTATAGTTTCTTGTGGCGATGACGACAGTGACGAACAATCAATCGACTGTGCAGCTTACGATTGGGAATATACAGCCCCCAATTCGCCAGATACTTGGCACAACTGCTTTGAAGATTGTGGTGGAGCTATACAATCACCAATCAATATCACTGGAGCGACGCCAGATGCTGCATTGTCTCCTTTATCTACCGCTTATCTTCCGGTCTCCGTGGACGTAATCAACAACGGAAAAACGGTGCAATTTAACTATGCAGCAGGGAGTGATTTAATCATTAATGGTGATAGTTACGAACTTTTGCAATTCCATTTTCACACGGGTTCGGAGCATCAAGTAGATGGCAATCAATTTCCGATGGAAATTCATTTGGTACATCAAAATGCGGGTGGTTTCTATGCTGTCGTTAGTTTATTGGTGCAAGAAGGACAGGAAAATGCGTTTTTGAAAAACTTTAGTGATGATTATCCATCGACAGAAGGCGGCGAATTTACTTCGGCTACGGAAGTGAATGTCCAAGACTTGTTACCGACCAATCCTGATTATTATACTTATGGCGGTTCATTGACGACGCCTCCTTGTTCAGAAACGGTGACTTGGTATATCATGAAAACACCGATTGAGGCATCCAGTCAGCAAATTTCGAATATGGCAGATATTTTACAAGATAATTTCCGACCGTTGCAACCGTTGGATGGACGGGTGATTTTGGAATCAATTTAGAGCAGGTCTAGTTTTTATACGAACTGAAAATCAATGATTTAGGGTTTTGACAAAGAATCAAAGAAAAAGTTTAGCGAGCTAAACGACTGATTTGATTCAAAGTCAAGTTCTTAAATGCTTGGTTTTCAGAAAGTAGAAAAACTAGACTTGCTCCTCGCTCTTTTGTGATTATCAGTCGGTTCGCACGGCGAAAGGGTTGGTTATAGATGGA
>CAYUNA010000871.1:0-2251 GCA_964445895.1 uncultured Saprospiraceae bacterium
CTAACTAAACTACAACCACTCAAAATTATTTAGAATTTTAAAAACAGCTAATCGAACAATATGAAAAACTTATTTCCCTTAATTTTTATACTTTTTCATTCAACTATCCTAACTGCTCAAATGGGAATGGTCAACGAAAAAAAAGAAATAATCATCCCGTTTGAATATACAAATCTGGCAAGCTCTCCGGATTGCCAACTGATTGGAGCAAAAAAGAATGATAAATTTGGCTTTATTACAGCAAGCAATGAAGAGAAAATACCTTTTATTTATGATGGAGGAAGCTCGTTTGATAAGGGCTATGCAAAAATTATCAAAAATGACAAATGGGGCATTATAAACGAGCAAGGAAAAATCATTATTGAACCACAATTTCGGGCAATTTATGGGTATAAAGACGGTATTTTTGTTTTTGGAGATGAGAACTTACGACAAGGATTAATTGACTCAACAGGAAGAATAATTACAAAAGAACCTTATAAGGGGATTTATGCTTTTAATACCAAAGCGTTTTCTGCTTCAAAATATAAACTATTCGCGCTTTTCTCCATAAAAACGGGAGAGCAATTAACAGAGTATCTTTACGATTCTATTGAAAGGTTCAATGATAAATATTTCATTATCCGCAAAAACTATAAGGTAGGCTTGATTGATATGAACGGCAACCTCGTCGTTCCCATAGGTGCTATTCGTTTTGGGCAAATAAAGGGTAATCTCTACTATTGTAAAATGCATTCAGAAACGGAATTCCATCTCCTAAATGCCAATCGTGAGGTCATTAAAACGCTGAATGGAATTGAGGAAATTGGGCAGGTTCGAGAAGAGCAGATGAGTTTGAAAAAAAATGGAAAATGGGGAAGCATTGATGTTATGACTGGCGAGGAGTCTGTTCCGTTTCTATACGACCAGCATTTTTATTTATCTGGTAATCAATGCGTTGCAGTTAAAAATGGTAAAAAAGGAATTATTGATGGAAATGGAAAAACACTATTGCCCTTTGACAATTACAGCGAATTGCTTACGTTTAAAAATGATTATGCTGTTTTTGAAAAAGATGGGACAACTGGTTTTATTCATCGCGACGGCACAGAGTTTATCCCCAGGCAAACTGGAAAATATTATGACGTTGAGGTACTAAAAAACGATTATTTTTTCATTAAACAAGGAGACAAATTTGGGATTGTGCATAAAAAGAAAGGTACAATCATTCCTGCCGAATATGAAAAAAGTCGTTATTTAATACAAACCAAAACCAATCATTTTTGGATGGTCAAAGATGGAAAACGCGGCTTACTCAATGAGCAAAATGAAGAAGTGCTTCCTTTTATTTTTGACTGGGTGGGCGAAAGAGATGAACCAGGAAATTACTTGGCACAAACGAAAAATCCTTCCAGTTTAACGAATAAAAATTTATCGGGCAACTGCCTAATTTCCGTAGGTGAAAAACGAGATAATCTTGTGGGTTTGGATTTAACACTTCAAACAGACCAGGAAAAATTACTTTTTGAAAAAGCATTTTGGATAGCAGAAGATGAAGAAAATTGGTGGATTTACCCTCACTTTAGCAATGGATTTAAAGCACCCGTTTTAAATTATCAACGCAAAAAAAATGATGCCGGATTTGAGGAAATTTTAAGGCAAATATTAGTGGGTAAAAAAATAGCTTCCTCTGAGGTTGATAATTTGGAATGTGCTGATATTCAGCTAAATGGAGTTGTTAAGTCAAATCTATCGATTGCGCCAACTTTAGAGATAACGAAGCATGAACGAATAGGAAATAACCTCAAAATTTTCTACAAAATCACAAATCCCAACAACCAACCGATTACTTTTTTTAAGCCCAACGAAAAGGGGAAGACGCTTTCCATTTTAGAAAAAAATACTACTCCAAATTCTTTTATGAGTCTTGAAGTTTTACCCGAAGATGCCCTGTGTGTTTTTCCACCACTTATGCAGGACAATAATCCATCAACAATTAAAGGCGAAGCTGATTTGATTGAAATTCCAGCAAATTCTTCTATGAATTTCACAGCAGAAGTCATCAATTTTTCAAAACACATTTGTGACCAAAATAGAGCTATAACTTTTTACCTAAAATATGAATTCAATAACTTTTATTTGAATAAAAATTATTTGAAAAATCTCTACAAAAATGACGATGATTCAGCTATCAAACGCTTTAATTTTTTGCAATTGCTTTCTAAAATTGAGAAACAAACGGTTAAGTCAAATGTCATAGATTTGGAGTAAG
>CAYUNA010000872.1:0-2250 GCA_964445895.1 uncultured Saprospiraceae bacterium
ATTTCTACCAATAGCTAAGTCGCTCCGCGCCAACCCAGTCCAATTTATTTTTTTTTATGAGAAAACCCTTGTTAAACATTTAAATAACTCATCAATGAGTCATAGCGTTCCTGCAAGCTTTCTAGATAATCATTCTCGTTGAAAGATGCTTTTATTTCATAATCAAATCGCTGAAAGGAAGCGAGAATGTTTTGAATATTTGGGCGATTAATTTTGACTGTTACATCAATTCGCGCATTATCCAAATTGGATGTAATAAACGAACTCAATATCGCAGCTCCTTCTGATTCTGCAATTCTTGAAATTTCTGACAGCGAATAATCTCGTCGGTGCATCTCCAAAACCACAATACTGCCTTGCTCTGAAAATGTACCCGTTTTAGCAAAATAATTTAGCACATCTTCCATGGCAATCATGCCCACATAGTTGTTGTCAAAATCGACAACTGGAATTACTGTTAAGGAATTTTCTGATAATAACCGCATGATTTCATAAATGTGATCTTGAGCTTTGACATACGGTTTGTGCAATGACAAAGCATATGATCCAACATCTTCATGCACATCGTGGAGCAAAATATCGTCCTCCGATATTACGCCCAGCAATTGTTTGTTATTGACTATTGGCAAGTGACGGACATAAAAATCCTCCATGATACCTAAAGCGTCTTCTCCTGTATCTGACGTTCTGAGCGGTAAAATTGCGCTCGAAATTAAATTTTCAGCAACCATAGTGTTTGCGTTTTTGTGCTTTTCTCATCAATGTGCTATTTTGAAATCCCTCCAAATGGCAATTGACCTACCTGAAAAACGGTGGTTTAATCCCTTCTGTTGCCTATCACATAGTTAATTAACTGTTATTAGAACAGACAATTACCATTATTGTTGGCAACAATAATTTAGTGAGTTTTCCAGTATGTTTTTAGAAAG
Organism: uncultured Saprospiraceae bacterium; assembly: GCA_964445895.1. Lineage (GTDB taxonomy): Bacteria > Bacteroidota > Bacteroidia > Chitinophagales > Saprospiraceae > CAYUNA01. Next base: position 930 of record CAYUNA010000872.1, read on the forward strand.
TGCCGTCAAAGCGCAGGTGGGAGGTGTGGGAGTGCTTTTTAATCCTGCAAAATTACCGGAGCAATTTTCTTTTCTGAGCGGTAAATTCTTCTTCTGTGAGCAAACCTTTATCTTTAAGTTCTCCTAGCTTTTTCAATTGGTCTAGTAAATCTGGTTGGGTACTTAACAAATCCTCTTTGGTTTCTTCTTTTTTTGAAGCAGTTGTCTTTTTAGGGATTCGATAATTATTATTTTCAAAGTTATCAAATTCTTTTTGAATACGCAAATATGCGAGCGCATCATGCTCTTTTATTTTAGAAGTTTCCTTAAAACCCAAAGAAACTGCCTTGTCTAAATGAAAAAAAGATTGTTCTGCTTCCTCATTTAAAGAATAAGCACACGCCAAATTAAAATGCGTCGCTATATCATCCGGAGCGATTTCAAGTGATTTTTTAAAATCTTCAATCGCCCCGTCATAATCGTAGTCCTTATATTTTCGAATACCACTTTGCTTATATGGATTGGACTTCGGACGTGATTTAGGTTTTGTAGTTTTGGGTGTTGAGCGGTAGTTATCTTGTCGTTTTTCCCAGCGATTCTCACGGCGGTCATCCCATCGTCTTTCACGTTGTTCTGCGCGCGTATTTCGATTGTAATCTGAGCGGCGATCATCAAATCTTTGATTGAACTGGCGGTACCCTTTATTGTATTTGTCGTCAAATTCTTCTTTACCCATTGAAAAAATCACAATTGCCGTAATCCAAGCAATGACATAAGATAGTGAAAAATTCATAGGCCCTTGTGTCCCTATTAAAAATAAAACCAAATGAAAAATTCCCCAGCCCTTGCGGCCTAAGTAAAATTGATGAACACCAAGTCCACCTAAAACAATGGCTAATAATCCTGCTATGTCTTTCTTTTTCATATTTTAAAATCAGGAAATTGGTTGATGGTTCGTTTACTAAAAGGTCAAATAATTGGTTTGGGTGATACTTGGACAATATTAGGAAAATTATTCTTTTTAATAGACATGCAATCTACTAAATTTCTACTATTTCCAGTTTTTGTTCGACAGACGACCTGCTCCCTAAAGTAAATTACTTTTTGCGCCGCATTTAATTTTAGAGCATCTCTAGTTTTTCTACTTCTTGAAAACCAAGCGTTTAAGAAATTGATTTTGAATCATTGATTTTTTTTTGTATAAAAACTAGCCATGCTCTTATTTAGAATATAGCAGTACGTATCAGTTCCTAATTTTTATTCTATGAAATGCGGTACAAAATCATCGTACTTCAGGTTAATTTTACGGTATGTCCGGGTACTTAATGCTTCAATCGCCCCT
>CAYUNA010000873.1:0-2244 GCA_964445895.1 uncultured Saprospiraceae bacterium
TTACCATTCTGATTTTTCCATTCTGACTCCACAGGAATATTTTGAATAATATCCCAGTGCTCTACAATTTTACCAGCCTCTATTCTGAATAAATCGTAGTAAGCTACATGGTCACCTTTACCAAATTTTCCTTCACTCATTGTCAAAACGAAATTTCCTTCTCCCAATACTTTATGTACTTTATCGTACTGTAAAAGCAGATTATTCTCTGCAAAATATTTCAATGCTGCACCCAGACCGTCTAAACCGTCCGCAATTGCAGAATTGTGTTGTAAATACTTCTCAGGATTAACATATTCAACGATTTTATCGCCTTTCCCATTAATCAAAACGTCATCTACGAAGTTCTTGACAAGTATTTTATTTGCTTCCGTCTGTGCTAAATCAGTGATTTCTGTAGCACCGTCCAATTGCGTTCTACCACTTGGATTTGGCGGAGTGATTTCGGCTAAGTTATCCCAGTGCTCAACGATTTTTCCGTCTTCAAAACGAAAAACATCAAAACCCGCTTTTGGTCCAAAAAAATCGTACTCTGTGTGCAAAACAGCGTAATCACCGTCCGCAAATGCTCTTACAACTTTAGCTTTGAAGCCTTCTTCTGGGGCATTTGCGAGCACAGCACCAAATCCTTCTAATCCATCTCCTACTCCTAAATTATGCTGAATGTATTTCGTTGGGTTGATGTAACCCGCTGGTTCTTTTGCGCCTGTTTCTAAGCTTTCAATTAGAGCTACTGCTTTTTCTTTGTTTGATAATTCCATTTTTGTTATTGGTTTTGTTTGTGATGTTTCTGATGTTGAATTTTTATTGGCATTGCAACTGCAAAAAACAAACACAAGTGTAATTAAACTGAAAAATGATACTGACTTCATCTTGATTGGTTTGGTTAAAAATTGATAACACAAAGGTGAGGTCATTTTCAGTGCAAACTGATATAACAAAAAGCCTAAAGACTGTAAAAATGGGAAAACTGATAATTATTTTGTAGAATTTCTAAATTGCTCAGGAGTAAGCGCGGTCTGTCTTTTAAAGTATTTATAAAAATTAGTGGTTTCTTCAAAACCAGAACTATAAGCAATTTCTTTGATAGGTAAATCCGTATTGATAAGTAATCTCTTTATCTGTTTGGTGCAGATGTCATCAACAAATTCTTTGGCGGTTTTATTGATGATGTGTTGGGTAATGTTGTTTAGAGTCTTCGTACTTACCCCCAACATATTAGCATAATCCTTTACTTTATTGAATTTATTGGCATTTGTTTCCACAAGATTTTGGAATTCTATAAATTCACTCAAATACTTACGACTATGAATTATTTGATTTTCATTTGATTTTATTCTAAATAATTTAGCAATCAGTATGTGCAATTCACTTCTGATGATTCCTAATGAGTAATCATCATTTGTTGCAAAATATTCTTTTTTCAAACGCTGGACTAAACCCAAGACTTCTGACATGGCGTCGTCAGACAACTGTATTTTTGGCACTCCTAAAAGTTCATTAAACAACTGCAAAGACTTTAAAGCTTCCAGTTTTTCCAGATAGCTAACTAAAAAATCGTCCGTAAAAAGAAGTATCGTACCACGTATGGAATCGTTTTTATGAAACTTATGTATCTGGTCTTTTCTAACCGTAATTAAGCTGCCTTTTTTACAATCATATTCTGTAAAATCAATGGTGTGCTTGCCCTCCCCTTCTTCAATAAGGACTACCAAATAGAACTCAACCAAATGCAATTCAGCTGGATTGTGGTCCATGTCGTCTCTATCAAATAGACTTTCTATTCTCAACATATCAAAACCTGCAGTTGGATTTTGAGTATTGTGAAATTGAATATGAATTGGGTTTTCGTTCATTTATTTATGCAATTCTATTAGTATTGGACTTTGGACGGAATAAAAAATCATTTGACAAACCCCTAACCCCTGAAGGGGAACATAAGTGCCTGACACTATTTATTCGGACATTTTGAGAGGATATTTTTTTAGCCTGTCCCGATGCGTCGGGATTATTTTCCTCTTAAAAATAGTCGCGTGATGCAGACCATGCAACGATTTTTAAAAGAAAACTATCAAAAAAACCTCTCTCTCAAATTTATCCGAATAAATAATGTCAGGCACTTATTTCATTTTGAAATTTAAAAAATAATAAAATTTAAAAGCGTATTTTTATTTAATTCGTATTTAAATTTTCTGATTGTAACGTTTTGCGTACCTGACATAGAAAAGCCACTAAAATTACTTA
>CAYUNA010000874.1:0-2241 GCA_964445895.1 uncultured Saprospiraceae bacterium
GGATGGCACAAGGCGTATGGAAGTTTCTGAAGATTTTTCGTTAGCGCATAGCATTCGGTTATTTATTACCAACTCCCTAAAAATAGAAAAAGCGGAACTTTAATTAAAAAGTTCCGCTTCTCCAACGACTACGCTATGAGTCGTATGCGTCAATCGTACGTCGTATTTAGATACCTAATTTCGACTTTACTTTGGCAGTTACGTCTGCTTCTGCTTTGTAGTAAAGCAATACACCAGACTGCAAGTCAAAGATAAATTGATAACCGTCTTCTGTAGCTACGTCATTAATTGCAGTATTGACTTTATCCAAAATTGGTTGAAGTAATTCCTGCTCTTTTTCTGCCAATTTTTGCTGGCTTTCTTGCTGGTATTTCAAGATTTCCTGCTCTTTTTCTTGCAATTCTTTCAACAACTTTTCTTTAGCTGCTGGAGACAAATTACCAGCGGCATCGTCTTGTCCTGCTTTTTGTTGCTTGGCTTGAAAATCAGTTACCATTTGCTGGATTTCTTTTTCCAAAATTTTTCCAAAGCCTTCTAAGTTGGACTGCATTTGTTTCACTGCTGGCATGCCAGTCAATATTTCGGCAGAATTGACATAACCGAATTTCTGTGCTTGTGCTGTTCCAACAACAAATAGAAACGCAAACATCAAGCCGCCCATTTTAATGAATTTCATCATCATAATCTGTTTTAAATAATTGTTTAATTTTTTTTGAAAACGAGGAGTTTTAGATTTTTACCTCAATAGAATGCCCTCAATTTTCTGTGTGGTTTTTCAAAATTGTGCGCAAAAGTAACTTTTTCGCCCATAGAATAAGCATTTTTAAAGCAAAATGTCATTCTTTTGGAAAATTACCCTCTTGCTAATTTTTTCAAAATATCACCAGTTTTGTCATATTCCTCATTTGAGAAAATGATACCCGCAGCGCCGCCTTTATCAAAAATAAAGTCAAAACCCCGTTCTTTAGCGTAATCTTCGATAGCACCGTACACTTGTTCTTGAATCGGCTGTACGAGTTCTTTTCGTTTTTGAAACAAAGAACCGTCTGGACCGAAGCGTTGTTTTTGCAACTCGCGCACATTTGTTTCCATCTGCATAATCTCTTCTTCCTTCGCTTTTCGAGCATCGTCACTTAAAAGGACTTGTTCTGCTTGGTATTGGTTGTATTTACCTTTGATATCATCGTATTTTCCTGCAATTTCTTGTCTCCAGGTTGCTGCTACCTTATCCAATTCGGCTTGAGCATCTTGATATTCTTCGATACTTTCCAAAATTTCGGTAACATCCACATACGCAATTCGCTGTGCATCCGCTGTCATCGCAAACAAAGCGACCAAAGACAACGTAAAGATTGATTTTTTCAATAGGGAAATAATGGTTTGATTATTCATCTTTTTTTCGTTTTAGATTAATTTTAGGGAAGGCACTTGACCGATATATAATGTGTGGCATTTTTTAGTCAAAACCTACTCTTTTGGAAATTTGATTATTAAAATCTGTATCCAACAGCCTAAAGAAGTTAAGAAATTAGTTGTTTAATCTCTGGCAGATTTATCTTTGGTTGTTAGTTGGCCATTTTTAAAAATAACCAACAGCTAAAGACTAATTCGCTGAAGACCTTTTATAGACTGCAAAATTAGTATTTTATTGCAGCCTTTTAGAAAATTTAAATAGCATTTAATGACTTTTTAAGATTTTCGATTTTTTTAGCAGTTTCTGGTTGCTACTTAAAAGAGTCAGGAGAGGAAAGGAATAGGCAAAATGGAAGGGAGTTTAACTTTCTTTTAACCGAAAGCTTAAAGGAGTGTTGGTATTGATATTTGAGCGTTAAAGTAAGCGTTACTTTCAAAGTAACGCTTACTTTAACGCTCAAATATCATTCATAAAGTCTAATGAAAAAATCTAATTCATTGAAAAAGCAGGCATTGCCTCTTGCGGCGTATTGTGCATAGTCAATTGACTGATTTTGACTTCCATAAAACTGGTCAAGGGCAATTCCGCAATCAACTGCATGACTTCGTATTCGGAGTTAGCATTAAAAACTGCCCATAATTTGGCATCCTCCAAAGCCAACATATAATTGACAAGCGTTCCTTCTTTTAACAATAGGTCAACTTCAGCACGTTGAGTTGGAATTAAGTCAATAAATTCGTCAGAGAGTACGGAGGGTAGTGTAAAATCTACCATGTAGTGATAGGTGGTATCCATTCTTAATTTGATTTTTGTATATTTGATAATGA
>CAYUNA010000875.1:0-2237 GCA_964445895.1 uncultured Saprospiraceae bacterium
GTCAATCAATTCAAGCGGGACATTCGGTGGAATATTTGGTTTCTGAGCCTGTTTTAAAGTATCTGGAAAGCAGTAATTTGTATCGAAAGTGAGTTCCTTTGATTTCAATAGACTTTATGAATAAGGTTGAGAAATTTTACTTCGCGTTCCTTATTACCGTGTAACAAAAGTCTCCTTGAATTTTCTCAAAGGGAATTTGAGGGATAAAAAGCGTTTGCAAAAACGCTTTTTATCCCTCAAGAACCCTACCCGCGTTGCCGCAGACAACGCGCACTATTTTTTACAGGATGGAGAAATTTGCAATTTTCTCCCTTCTGATAATTTCAATTTAACTGTCAATTATTTAAGAATCGAACCAGTCGGTTATTTTCTATAAACTCCCTAACTAAAATTATTTTTTGAGTTATTATTTTTTGAGGAAAGTCAAAAATGCTTAATTTTTTGGCTTTCCTTTTTGGTCTTTCCAAAAAAAATGAAAAAAATCGTTATTTAACTTAAAATACCTTACATTTGCTAACGTTTATTGATTTTTTTCTTGTCAAACAATTCAACACCACACAACTAATAATATAATATGAAATATAATGAAATGCTATAAAATAAATACGCATTCATTATTTTTTAAAACAGGATGCTTAGAACCCGACAATCATTTTTTAGGTCAATCCTGAATTTTAAGCTGCATAACATATAATATTTGATTAGAATAATTGAACCGCGTTCAGTTAATCTTCCTTTATACATAATTTTTGGAACACTTAATTCAAAAACTGGATAAGCAATTATCTTGATTTAGGTAATCTTTTCAAATTATTGCTGAGTAATTAAGTTGATAAGGATTGTTTAAAGAATAAGATGTAACAGAATTGAGTATTATTTTGAGCTATAGTTTTTTTATGAAGTAGTATTGTTGATAATAGGACTGTATTTAAAAGCAAAGTAAAGCCAAAAAAAAAACTCAAGAATGTTATAAGTTATTCTTTAAACAATCCTAAGGAACGCGAATTAAATAAATTTATGTTCTTGACAGAGAGGGTTTGTTTATAGTTTTGGCTTTGAAACCTGCATAAATGTTGTACTCTTTTAAGAATGTGAAGTTATTTATTTCGCGGTCCTAAACTGCGTTATATACTTAAAAAATGAAAGTCCCTAAAAGAAATGTTAAACAACAATTGAAGTTATTGGTGGCAGACAATCATCCCGTTGTACATTATGGTTTGAGTGCAATGTTTGCTAATTCCAATGAAATTGATGTTGTAGGCCAGGTAAAAGATGGAAAAGAATTACTAGAAGTATTGAATGAAAAAAAACCAAATATTCTCTTGTTGGAATTGAACCAAGTAGGCGTGGATATTTATCGTTTGCTCAAACAAATCTTAGTTGCCCATCCTTCTTTGCGCATCGTTGCTTTTACCTCTTACAATTATTTTGAATTGATGGAATCCATCATTGAGTTGGGGATTCATGGATTTTTGTTAAAAAGTGCATCAAAAGAGCAAATTACAAAAGCAATTAATAGCGTTGTGCAAGGGAAAAAATTTTTGGATGAACGTGTTCAACTGACTTCCAATGAATCTTCTAACCTCGAAGTAGTCATGAATGCTCATAAAAATGGATTTGTACTTAACAAATTTAAATTAACCAGCAGAGAACGAGATGTTTTGATTTTACTCACTAGAGGGATGTCGAGTAAGCAGGTTGCTGCCAGTTTGCACATTAGCGGGCACACTGTGGAAAGTCACAAAAAGAATATGTTGAAAAAATTAAAACTAAAAACGCTGATTGATTTGATTCGTTTTGCAATTAAAAACGGCTATGAATAAGATTAGTAAATCATTGTATTAGCGGGTATGTTTTTGGGCTGGGATAGTGATGTGATGTTACGCACTTTATATATTTCGTGGCGAAAATCTTCAGCTCATTTTCTAATTTTCGAACCGCTACGAGGGGGCAATGGAGAAGCATTTTTGAAAAAATTACTTTTCCATTGAAAACCCCGCAGGCACATAACGAAATATTAGCTATGGATTGTTTAAAAAATAAGTTGTAACAGAATTGAGCATTATTTTGAGTTATAGTTTTCTTATAAATGAGGGAGTATTGTTGATACTATGACTGAATTTAAAAACAAAAAAGCCATGCTTTGGATAAGACCGAAGCATGGCTTTTTTCTATAATAAACTTCAATTAATTCAACAACCCAATCTGGTCTTCTGTAATATGAATCGTTCGCAATA
>CAYUNA010000876.1:0-2235 GCA_964445895.1 uncultured Saprospiraceae bacterium
TTATGAATATATTTAACAGACAGTTTTCATTGCTCCTGAATATTAAAATAGTTGATTTTACAAGCCCTAAAACCTAAAGAATTAAATTAATGGCGATACGGTAGAGGTAGAGCTGATTGAAAAATTGGCTTTATCTCTCCATTAATTTTCAAAAATGTTGCTTCAAAGAAAACTTTTATGCGTTTTACACGTTCATAATAGAAGGTAGAATGCTTTTCAAATAGTCTTATCGTTTATACTTCTAATATTTAAGCATATAAGCCATCATCCACGCAAAATCTTTTCGAGAGAAGGGATTTGGTAGAAAAGTAACCTACCAACTCCTTAAAAACGTGAAATAAATATCCTGTCAAATTTCGTAGTTTATTTAATTGGCGTTCCTAAAGCAATATTATATTTATCTGTACTGTCTTTTTACAGCGATACTATATGGTGTTTTCTGAATTTCAGATTGGTTACTACATCAAAATATATTTGCCTTTTCACAAAATCGAGGAATCCCTTTTTTGCATTTATTTAAATTTAAAATTTTAAACAAGTAAAATTAACATCATGCACAAGAGTATCAAAGTCCGAATTATTAAAGAAACGACTAATCGAGTCACTTTACGATTTATGAGTACCAATAGTCAAATGTCCGTTTTGCGTGATGAATTTGAAAAAAGAGTAAACGAAGGAACGTACAATGTATTGAATCCAACACCAACCCCTGAACAAGTTGCAGAAGCCGAAGCTGCCAAAAAAGCGGAAGAGGAAGCAGCAAAAGCTAAAGCAGAAGCGGAAGTAGCTGCATCTGCGGAGGCTACAGAAGAAGCGGAAGCCGCTGCACCAGAAGTTGAAGAATAGATTTTTTCCCTCATTTTAGTTATTATTTTATTAAAATTGAACTGAATCGCTTAAAAATGCGTTCTATATAGTAGGAAACTTAACGATTTTTATGAATTCTTTCCTCTATCTATCAGAACTCAACGACTGACCAAGTTTAACATCCTATAGACTTATTTAATTTGTTCGACCTTGTTTTTATGATTTTTCTTCAAAAAACAATTGGCATTTGCAAGAAAAAAGGAATAGCGAACCTTTATTTTTCTTGCAATTGCTGCCAAAGTCCTTTATATTAAAGGTAACCGCTAAACAAATTCGTCGAATTAAGTTGTTGCATTTTTTTTCTTAAACGCTAAATCTTTTTATCATGAGGGCTTTAAAAATATCTACGACCATTACACCACGCGACGAAAAGTCGCTCGAACGATACCTTACTGAAATCGGTCAATATGACGTATTGACCCCTGAACAAGAACAAGCCATATTTATTCGTATCAAAGCAGGTGATGAGGCGGCATTTATGAAGATTGTTCTATCAAATCTTCGATTTGTTGTATCTGTTGCCAAGCAATACCAGCATACAGGGTTGAGTCTGAGTGACTTAATCAATGAAGGTAATATTGGCTTAATGAAGGCAGCACGCCGATTTGACGAGACACGAGGGTTTAAGTTTATTTCCTACGCCGTTTGGTGGATTCGCCAGTCGATTTTGCAGGCAGTTTCTGAAAAAATGCGGAAAGTTCGCTTGCCACACAATCATCAGAGTTCGACCCGCGAAGTGTTACGTAGCCGTAGCCGACTTCAACAAGTGTTGGAACGTGACCCGACAAATGACGAAATTGCAGAGGATTCGGGCTTGACCGAAAAAGTGGTTTTCCACTGCCTACAAAGCTACCGACGTTCTCAATCCTTGGATGCTCCCGTAGCGGACGGTGAGGATTCCACGCACTTGCAATTTATGGAAAATGATATGTACGATTCTCCAGACCACAGTTTGGCGTACAAAGAATCTTTGAAAATTGAAACCAAAAATCTACTGAAATCTTTGCCACATCGACAGGCAGAAGTTATTTCAATGCTTTTTGGAATTGGTGATGAGAATAAAGTATATAGCTTAAATGAAGTGGGCGACCGCTTAGGGTTAAGCCGCGAAAGAGTTCGTCAGATTAAAGAACGAGCTTTGAAAAAATTGCGGATTTTGACACGAGATAAGCAAGGCAACTTTGCGTTTAGCCGCAATTAATTGCAGGAATTTTTAAAACTCGAAAAGGGGCAAAACTAGATGGTTATCTGGTTTTGCCCTTTTTTCATTAGGGAATGTTGAAAATTGAAAATTTATATAAATTGATGTATTTTTGTTATATCTTGCAGTAATTAACGCAGTTTCAAAATGGATAGAATAAAATAATC
>CAYUNA010000877.1:0-2233 GCA_964445895.1 uncultured Saprospiraceae bacterium
ATCAAAAAAATCTTGTATAAAAATTTTACCGAATTAATTACTACGAGGCACTTAAAATAGTCTGATATTCGACTGCTGATTTTTTCTGAAAGGTAAATTGGGGCGTTTGGAAGGAAGGATGCAGGAGTTTTAAAAAATACATAAATCGAAAATATTTTATCGTCATTTTGCTTTTTTATGTTTGATTTAATCCACTATTTCGAGCTTACTTTTTTCAATAAATACGGGGCTTTATCCGTGTTTTTGTGAATAAAATTAAAGAGAGAAAATTTTCTGCAAAAAAAAATGCAACTTTGTCCTTAGAAATCAACTGATTCCAATTTTTAGAAAACTACACCAATTCAATGAATTTTTTAAAATCTGCCAAATTCAAATACAATGTGGGGCGAATCCTGCGCATCGCCGTTTTTTGGTCGTTGGGTGGCGCGATTGATGCCTTGTTGTTGTATATGATTCGGGATAGTTTTTACTTTGTAGCAACTGATCGCTATATCTTTTTGCATCATTTGCTGGCCAATGTTTGTAGCTATTTTTTAGTCGGATTGATTTCTGGATATCTGATGATTTATTGGTTGCGTGACCGCTTGCGGCAACTTTCTTTTGTGGCTAATTTGTTGATTCAAGTCGTCGTGATGGCCACCGTAGTCATGTTCTTGTCCATTATTATGTACACTATATTTTTCTCGGTAGTAGACGAATTACCGATGACTCATCCCGATGTTCTGAAGTCAGCTTCCGAGTTGTTTTTAAGCTCATTCAATATCAGAAACACCATTTTTGCCTTCTTTTTGGCGATTGCTTCAGTTATCTTTTTGAGTGTCAATGACAAGTACGGTCCTGGCGTTTTAAGTGCTTATCTATTAGGAAAATATCACCAACCGAAGCAAGAGGAACGCATTTTCATGTTTGTGGATATGAAGGCTTCAACGACAATTGCCGAGCAGATTGGAAATATCAAATTTCATAGTTTATTGAATGATTTTTTTAGAGATTTAACTGACTCTATTTTATTTACTGAAGGAGAAGTTTATCAATATGTCGGCGATGAAATAATTGTTTCGTGGACGATGAAACACGGTCTGCATGACTTCAATTGTGTTCGTTGTTTTTATGCAATGCAAGAAGCGATTACTGCACAAAAAGCATTTTATCAAGAAAAATATGGCTTGGTACCCGCTTTCAAAGCAGGTTTGCATTGTGGACAAGTGACGACGGGAGAGATTGGCGTCATCAAACGCGATATTGCCTATTCGGGAGATGTGCTGAATACGACGGCACGGATTCAAGCCAAGTGCAATGATTTTGGGGTAGATATTTTATTATCGAAATATTTATTAGATATGCTCAACATTCCGCCGCATAGTTTGCAGCAGCAAAAAATTGGTGATATTGATTTGAGAGGGAAAACGGAGAAAGTGATTTTGTATACATTAGAAGAATGAAAAACTTCACGGTCGTGCAAAATTCTTCATTCTTCTTTTTTGAATTCTTTCTTGAATTTAATCGACTTTGCGTCCGCCAGCTGTCCGTGAACTAACCGATACTTTTCTCACTTTTTTCAAGTCAACCAATAAACTCGATACGGCATCGTCAGCACTGACACGCCATGTCTTGTCATCATATTGAACTTTACCACGTCGATTTTTCCATTCGGAAGCCAATAAAACGTATTTATTCCCTGCTTTTGGATTCGGCCCAAACATCAAGAAACGTGCGTCGCTGTCTTCAAAGCTAATGGCAAATCGTTTTTCTTTTGGACTAAAAACAAAGACGCCAGGAGTCATTTTTGGAATGACAACTTCTTCTATTTCTTGTCCATTTTCAATTTTAATTTTACCATTCACAATTTCGGAAGAGCCACCAGAAAGACTTCTTTTCAAAACAATATCCTCCGACAGATAGAATTGAATGCGTTTCAATTCTGCTTTTGTCCAACCACTTTCTTCGTATAATCGTTGGGTGAAAGGTGTCAATCGCGGACTACAAGAAGCCAAGAAAAGTCCGATTAATAATAGGGGCAAACTACTTTTTAATTTCATTTTTATTAATTTTTCAAGATGATTGGAAAGCGGTACGCGATAAAGTGCATACCGAATATTTAGTTCGCAATCAGGAATATGCTTTCAAGGGCAAAGTAAAGAATTTAGTAGCTGTTTTTAAAAATTAAATCTTCTTTTTAAGCATAAGGAACGCGAACTAAATAACCTTCGATTCTTTAATTCGCGTTCCTAAG
>CAYUNA010000878.1:0-2232 GCA_964445895.1 uncultured Saprospiraceae bacterium
ATGATTTAGGGTTTTGACAAAAAACCAAAGATGGAACAACGTGGTATTTACAGACGAAAATTAGCTACAGCAAAGCATTATATTTAATACACCACTTAACATTTTTACGCTGCCGTTTCCATAGGTCTCCCATCATATAAATCAATAATCTTCATTCTTAACGCTTTTCGTGCTAAAAAAATCCGACTCTTCACCGTCCCTAACGCTGCGTTGGTCGTTTTAGAAATTTCATCATAGCAGTACCCTTCGTATGCCATTAAAAACGGTTTTTTAAATTTTTCATCCAACTCATCTACTAATTTAGTGATTTCTGCCAAAGTGATATTTTCCTCACCACCATTAGAAGTAACTGATTTTCCAGAATTGATAAAATAATTATTTGGAGTAGCATCAAATATTTCGTTTCGGCGCTTTTTCCGTCGATATTGATTAATAAATGTATTACGCATAATCGTACCCATCCACGCTTTTATATTGGTGCCTGTTTGAAATTTTGCCCTATTCTTATAAGCTAGTAAAGCAGTTTCTTGAAAAAGGTCTTCTGCTAAAGCTGTGTCTTTAGTTAATTTCAACGCAAACGTTTTTAAATACTCAGATAGATTTCCAAAATGCTGATTAAACTTTATAGTATCCATTCTAATTATTTTATATTTACAATAATAAATTATAGCATTACTATCAAACCACAACAATAAAACGTACCTCTTCAGAGAATGTTCATGAAGTGGTTATTTTTTTTAAAGCTTTTTTATCATAAAAAAAAGTAAAACTATTATTTAAAAAATTTTTGCAACTTTTCCATGCTTCAACAGTTTAATAGAAAAAGAGCAGTTTGTAATAATGCGCTCAATACACTAAAATTACAATAAGTGCTTAGACAAATTTGTCCGAGTACTTATAATCACCTTCATCCAAAAAATATAATTATGAAAAAGCAACTATTGAATTTATTAATAATTTTATTTCTCCTCCCAAGCTACTCATTTGCTCAAAATGCACCAATGGGCAGCCCTTGGATTGATTGGAACTATACCAACAAATCTTACAGCCGTGACAACCTCAGATTTTTACGGGAAGCCGAAATTTATGAGCAAAGCTTTGATTTTGAAGGTGCTTATTTTTCTCTAGAAAATGCGGTCGCTCAAAATCCCAACTCAGCAGATGCTTTATTAAGACGTGCTATTTTCAAAAGAAAAATGGGTATGAAAACAGAGGCAGCTCAAGATGTCAAAAAAGCCTATAGTTTAAACCCTTACGCTGCAGATTTATATGGCTATAATGGTCAATATGCAGTTTTGAATGTTTTAGCCAACAGACCAAGTGATGCTATACAAGGTTTGACAATGGCGAAAAAAGTCAACTATTACCACGAAACTGTTGATGCGCAGTACATGAATGAGCGTATAAATACGGAGGAAATGTCTTTATTAGAATCCGTGATTGGAGAGGTAGAAGATGGTAATTTCACTACTGCTCTACAGATTCTGGAAGGAACATTGAAAATTCACCCCAAATCAGCAGTTGCTTACGATTTGAAAGGGATGATTTTAGCTCATGAAAAACGATACGATGAAGCAATTACTGCCATTTCGCAAGCAGTCGTATTACAGCCTGAATTCGCAATTGCTTGGTACAATTTGGGCAGAATTGAGCAAGAAATAGGGCACGCAGACCAAGCAAAAGTATATTTTGATCGTGCCATCAGTTTGCAAAATGACCTCACTAAAGCTCGCTTCGATCGTGCATTATTACTCAAAGCAAATGGTCAAAAAGATGCAGCTATTCGAGAATACGATGAAATTATTGCTATGCGAGGTGGTGATTATTTAGAAGCTTATTTGAATAGAGGCTTAACTCGAAAAATGACTGGCGACTTTTCAGGTGCCTTGGAGGATTTAAATCGTGTGATTGAATCAGATTTGAGTAATCCTGAGGTTTATAAAAATCGAGGAAATTTATATCTTTTATATGGATATTCTGTACAAGCTGTACATGATTACACCAAGGCAATTCACCTTGATGAAAATTATGCCGAAGCATATTTCAATCGAGGTCTAGCCCAATTTTTACTGCATGATAAGGCTTCAGGTTGCTATGATTTGGAACAAGCAGCCACTTTAGGATTTGAGCGGGCAGTGGAGAAGCAGCAGTATTTTTGTGTTGAATAAAGTAAAATTAAGGGCGGTGTACCAAATGTAATGCTATAATTCTTTAGCTATCATCAGTCCGTCC
>CAYUNA010000879.1:0-2229 GCA_964445895.1 uncultured Saprospiraceae bacterium
ACACGATAACCAAATTTTCTTTAAATTCCTGAGAAGCGGGAAAATCGTAGATTTTTCGAGCTTCAAAAAAAATAAGGGTCAGAAACGAGATTTGCCAACTCATTTCTGACCCTTATAATTCCTTTTTTCTAAAAAGAATCACCGTATTATACGCCGGTTCCTATCCTCCAAATTCCATCATACCACCCATCTGTTCAGAGAACTCTTGCATGGTCATTTTAGTGTAGCCTGCGGGTACTTCAAAGTTCGCTGCGTCGATTTTGTCCTTAACTTCTTGAGCAGCAATGGTAATACCGATGCCTTCAGCTTTAATTTTAATTTCCATTGGGAAACCGTCCAAAGTTTTGAACATCTCCTGAAACTGAGAGTTTTCTGGATTGATTTTTTTCGTCACATACATCTCAATCGGTGGGCCGTCTGCACCTTGCACATTTGCTTTGATGCACTTATAACCTGCAATGGTTTTCTTGTCTTTTTTATCGTACGTAATTTTGAAATCAGGCATTTCACCATCTCCTTGAGCCATCATTCCTGCACCCATTTTATCGGTAAATTCTTCACCTGCGTCAGTAATTTGGATTTTTTGCCCCATCATATCCATCAAAATCTTCGGATTGGTTGGGTCATTGCTGTCCATAATCGTTTGTACACGCATCAGACCGCCCATCACGGCTAAGTCCATTTTTTGCTGTCCACCCAAAAACGCCATATTGATAAGCGTACCTTTCAACATCGCCAATTGAGGACTGTCGCCTTCCAATTCTGTAATTTCAAACTGAACTTTACCGTTGCTGATTTTCTTTTGTGCAAAGGTGGTCAACGACGCGAACGTGAAGACAAAAAGGAAGCTAATTTGCAGTAATTTTTTCATTCTTAAAATTTATGTTTAAAATATTTTAAAGTATTAGACTTTATGAATGAGGTTGAGTGAGATTTAAACGCCGCTATTTTGTTCTTAGTTTTCTTTTTAAAGAAGGATAATTGTTGATAATTTGACTGATTTAAAAGGAAAAATAAGGACAAAAGAGCAAGTTTAAAACCGCTCAAATTTCATTCATAAAGTCTATTATTACTTTGCTAATAAGATATTGGATGTTGAGATATTCCATATTTTATGCTCAATTATTCCAATTCCAACAAAGTTAATGGTATTTTAAAAAAATACGGATTCTAATTCTACTAATGTGTCATTTTTCCCTACCAATTTCATCCTTTTAGTGGTGGTCATAATTAGTAGATTAATTTTTAGTTGTTTTCTAAAGGTTGAAAAATTTGGGCATAAATTCCAGCCGAATCGCTAGCAAAGTAAGCATCTTTATTCAAACTTGAATGAATTATAAAAGGCTTAACTGCGGT
The DNA here is from genome assembly GCA_964445895.1 of uncultured Saprospiraceae bacterium. Taxonomy (GTDB): domain Bacteria; phylum Bacteroidota; class Bacteroidia; order Chitinophagales; family Saprospiraceae; genus CAYUNA01. Next base: position 1,357 of record CAYUNA010000879.1, read on the forward strand.
AGAGTCAAAATATAAGGATATTTTAACAGGATTAGGTTGATTGTCAAGGTGTATGGTTAGCGTTTTTAACAGATTATTAGCGGCGGCAACTTCATCAAAGTTATTTACAAAATTATTAGATTCGATAGTCGAAATATCTTGTAAATAATTCACCAACTGGCTGGAATCAAGCGAAACGGACTCATTTTGCAAATAGAGTTGCTGAATATTTTTAGGATTTAAATTTAAAATAGTTGAGTTGCGATAGTCTACAAACTGTCGGGTAAAATGAGCATAAAGCCCTTCTACTTCAAATGTTTCCTCGCCATTTTCGATGCGAATAAAAGAGGTAATTCTCCCTCCTGAATTGTTGCTACTGGATTTTCCTAAGATAAAATCGACTACTTTTTCTGTCCCTACAAATGCCGAAACCCGAGTAGATTGCCGTACATCTACACCATATTTCTTCCAGTCTTTGGCTTCTTTAGCGATGACCCGATTGGGTTTGATATTGGCCAGACTGGTTAAAATTTGCTGCATGGTCGCCTCATCCACACGAATGTTTTGGGTCAGGTGAGTGGCTATCCAACCATTTTCTTCTCGATTAAATGCCAATTCTGTCTTTACCTCTGCCTTCGGATAAATCAAAATACGAGTCAATTTAGCTGTATCGGTTCTTAATAAATGGGTTTGTAAACCTGCTATTTTTTCGAATTTTCCAGCGTTAGAAGTCATAAAATAAGCGACAGCCACAAGGAAAATAAATAGTAAAAAACGTTTCATGTATGCTTTTTTATTCAAAAATAATGTTCCAAACGTAAACACTTGTAATTAAATATCCAAATATCTTCTAATACACTGTGTAAAAAGTCATTTTGTATTTTCGAAAAATGG
>CAYUNA010000880.1:0-2227 GCA_964445895.1 uncultured Saprospiraceae bacterium
GATTTATTGAGTTTTACGTCGGAAAACTCAATCAATCTCGCCCCAAATCTACCCTCGAAAAATGGCTTTAGCCATTTTTCGAAAATACAAAATAACTTTTTACACAGTGTAGTAAGTACGGTGTAACAAAAATTTATTTAACTTATCAAGAGGGAAAAAATTGCAAATCTTCGCCCTTCAATGTCAAAATAAATAGCAACACCTACTTATAAATTGGTATATATTTATAATTATTGTATTTGCTTTGCTAAAGAAGAAGTATGAAAAATCTCCAAAGCGGCGCAAAATTAGCAAATTTAGCCGTATCCCTCTGTTATGAAGGTGTCAAAATTGGGCAAGGTTCGTTACAAATGAAAAAACAATTTTATTGAAATATAAAAAATCATTAATATTGCATTTATTTCGAACACTTATTCAACATGCAAACACATCAACTTCCCAGCATTTTCAGACAATTCCCTGACCTCATCGCTGCCGAAAGTACGCGACATGGCGGCGTCAGTCCTAAGCCCTACGCTTCTCTCAATTTAGGTAAAAATACGAACGACCTTCCCGAAAACGTAGAAAAAAATCAGAATATTTTCTTTTCTAACTTAAATATTGGTCTCGAACACGTTGTTTTTAATCAACAAATTCATAGTGACGATATTTTGGTCGCTACCCAACCGGGTCATTATTCAGGCTACGATGCGCTACTAACCAATAAGCGAAACGTATTTTTAACTATCGGAATTGCTGATTGCGTCCCAATTTTGATTTATGATAAAAACAACTGGGTCTGTATGGCGATTCATGCCGGTTGGAAAGGCACAGCGAAACGGATTGCGGTCAAAACACTAATGCACGCCGCGATTGAATTCGGAACTACCCCGCAAAATTGCTACGCCTATATCGGCACTGGCATTGATGAATGTTCTTTTGAAGTAGATGCAGATGTAGCGGATGAATTCGATGATGATTTTAAACGTTGGGATGCTGAGAAAGAAAAGTTTTTTATTGATTTGAAAAAGGCAAATTTACAGCAATTGTTGGATTTAGGAGTTCCAAAGTCACAGATTGAAATTTCGGATAAATCGACAGTTTTGCACAATGAAGACTATTTTTCTTATCGAAAAGAAGGCGGCGAGACGGGAAGAATGATGGTGGTAATTGGGAGTCGATAAAAGCTAAAGCGCCCCTTTCTTACCTTCCAAAACGCCAACTCCAAACAAGGCAAAATCATATTTTACGGGGTCTACCGCGTCAAACTCTCGTAGGTTTTCAGTCAATTCCAATACCGACAACCAATCCGTCTGCTTGCGGGTCAACAATCCTAATTGACGGGCAACTCTATCAACATGCACATCCAACGGCATCAATAATTGACTCGGAGAAATATTTTTCCACAAGCCAAAATCTACACCTTTATCGTCTTGTCGTACCATCCACCGCAAAAACATATTAATGCGTTTGCAAGATGATTTTCGGGCAGGAGTAGCTACGTGTTTTCGAGTACGGTGTGGTGCATTTTCTAACGAAAAAAAGAGGTCATGAAATCCGCGAATACCATTTCCAATATCGGTATCCGAGGGTTTGATAAATTGCGAAAATGCCGTCTCCAATGAGTCATTTTTTCGATAATAATTTTGAAAAAACTCAATAAAGTACAGACAATCAATGGGTTGAAAGGTTCGATGTTTGAAAATTTCAAAGCGCGAGCGATCTTTTTCTTCGTGATTCACCATAAAATCATGCGGCGCACCATCCATCATTTCAATCAATTCAGTGGCTTTATTGATAATCGTTTTGCGCTGCCCCCATGCGAGCATAGAGGTCCAAAACGCCATAATTTCAACGTCTTGTAATTTAGAAAATTGATGCGGAATCAGGATTGGATCGTTTTCAATAAAATTCGGTCGATTGTGTGTTTCGACACAGGCATCAAGGTAGGTTTGTAATTTTTTTTTCTCAGAAGCAGTTTTTTTCATTAGGCAAAGATGGGGAAATATTTTTTAAATCAAAACAGAACTTGACTTGACAAAAATTAAGGATTTTAATAAAGCATATTGGAGTACATTATATAATTTATTACACTGTATAACAAAAGTTTATTTGGTTTTTAAGGAGGGAGAAAATTGTAGATTTTCGACCTCCAATAAAAAATAGTGCGCGTTGCCTGCGGCAACGCGTGTGGGATTATTGAGGGATAAAAAGCGTTTTTGCAAACGCTTTTTATCCCTCAAACTCC
>CAYUNA010000881.1:0-2225 GCA_964445895.1 uncultured Saprospiraceae bacterium
TTGCTCCATCTGAAAAAAAATAATCAGGGGTGCTCACGGCCAGATAACGGCTAAAATACAGCATTACATTTGATACACCACCCCTTAAATTAAATACAAATAACGGATTTCATACATGAAAACTCTCCTTTATGACGGCACATTCGAAGGCTTATTATCTGCCATTTTCGATAGTTATGAATTGAAGGTGGATGTCGGTCGCTTTTCACCAGAATATGAATATGCGGAAACGTTATTCGAGCAGCCAATCACTTGTGTTTTTGATAAAAATAAAGCTGAACGGGTCAAAAAAGGCTTGATTAAAAAAACATCAAAACGAGCATATAGAACCCTGTATCATAGTTTTTTATCGGAGGAGGAAGATATTGAAATGCGTATTTTTAAATATGTGAAATCGGCAATGTCAAGTCCAATCAGCATTGAGGATAATTTTTTGGATGATAATGTTTTGTATTTAAATAAGGTCAATAAAAAAATTGGTAGAGAAGTACATCGAATGCACGCATTTGTGCGATTTCAATTGACAAAAGATGATATTTATTATTCAGTGATTGAACCAGATTTTAATGTGTTGCCACTGATTGGCGATCATTTTGAAAAGCGATATCCCGCGCAGCAGTGGTTGATTTATGATGCAAAACGGCATTATGGGATTTTTTATGATTTGAAAAAGATAGATTTTATCACTTTCGCAGAGGAGAATCCGTTACAGTTGCGACAATTACCGACGTCCGTTTTGGATGATGCAGAGACGGGATACCAAGTGGCATGGAAGCATTATTTTGATAGTGTGAATATTCCAGAACGAAAAAATATGAAGCTGCATTTGCAACACGTACCGCGCCGTTATTGGAAGTATTTGTCAGAGAAGAATACGGAGTTGGATGTTACACCTAATTTATTGAAAAAATTAAATGCTGGAATTTCAAAAAAATAAAAATTCGGGATGACGCATTACACTGTACTCATGTTCTTTATAAAAAACGCTGAATTAAGCAGTAGACTTTATGAATGAGGTTGAGCAAGTTTAACGCCACTCAACCTCATTTATAAAGTTTAATCTCTCACTTACTTGCCTCTGCGCTTACTTTTCTTATAATTATCTTCCATTCCTTCTGTCACATAGTCCCAAAAATCTTCGACAATCGGCTTGGCAGAAACCATACTGGCTTTTGCTTTTGAAGGAAATTCAACCGCAAAAGAGTAAGTTAAGGAATCTCTTTTTGTTTGTTTGCTAATCACATTAGCCTCGTCGCAGCCATATAGCAATCCACCATAAAATACCAATAAAATACATCCAATCAAGAGTCCGCTACTGAGATTAGTCGCTAAGTTCATATTGTCTTGTTGCACAAATCTGCCTGTGTAGCCCATGACCAATCGAATCAACATTACTGAAAGTAAAAAGCTGACGATGATAGTGAAAAAGAATAAGATTCCGGTTTCTGTTTTATAATGACTACCGATGAAATCCGTGATATAAGGAGCGATGTTTAATGATAATAATAAGGCGAAAATCACTAAGAAAAATCGGGAAACTGCGCCCGTTACTTTAGGTGAAAAGCCAAGGTAAAAACCATACACCACGACTACGGTAAAAATAAGGTCAATTAGCATAGTATGAAGTTTGAAAATAGACTTTGCTTTTCAAAAAAGGGCATAAATGAAGTCATCTCATTGATGTTTTTTGAAAAAGTCTAATAAATGAATAATTAATTTTAGAATTTCGGTAAGTGCTTGGTCAGGAAGTGTTGTTAATTCTTTTTACTTATATTATAATAATTATCAAAATCAATGCCAATTCATTAGTTGGTAGGTTTTTAGATATTTAAAAATAATAGCATGTGTTTGTAGACGTTTTTCAAAAAAGAAGCGCATGAATCCTGTTACGGAATACATGCGCATATCTAAAAGTCAGCAAAAAAACAATCTATTAAACCGTCGTTTTGCATCAGAGTTGGCTAAGAAAAGTGACGGGAAAAACAACTACCGTGCCGAATGAAAAATTCCGGTCACAAAGACTAATTTGCATTTTTGAATAGACTGAATTTTATTCAGTTCTTACTTCTAATAAGTTTAAATAAGCGCAACTCATTTTTAAGCGCTATTTATTTAATGAGTTACGCTGGGATAAGTACAGTGTACATTAAGTTTCTGTATCTTTTTTACCAGGGATTTTAAGGGAGCAAAACGGTTTGCAAAAACCGTTTTGCTCCCTTAACACC
>CAYUNA010000882.1:0-2222 GCA_964445895.1 uncultured Saprospiraceae bacterium
AAAAATAGTTACTAGTCATGATAGAATTTTAAAAATTAACTATTGTTTGAACATTGAACGCCTTCTCTCGTTATATATATATATATATAGAAGCACGATTAAACAACTTTTTTAAAGTAATCCAGATCGTGACTCCCCCCGTATATTAATTACTACTTAGTAGTTAAGAAAAAAATATCCCGTTCTAACTATGTCGAAGTGGAGACACAGTGATAAAGTTAGAGAGAGGGTATGTAAGTGTGGAAGCATAGCGCAGTAGCGTTACTGCCTCCACATCTTTATTTTGGGCCTGTTTGTAAGTGCCTCGTAGTAATTAATTTTCAAATGATTTTTTTAGCAAAAAAAACGCCGAGGCTCGTTCCCCGACGTTTAGTAAACAACTTTTAGGATGTCGTTGTCTTAGAATTTATATATAGATTTTTTGGATAAAATCAATCTATAAGGATTGTTTAAAATAAGTGCTTGGACAGAAATAAGTTATACTTTTGACCGAGCAGATTTTTGTGATTGTACGAGGCATTTTTTGAAGGAATAGCCGTAGCTATTGCTGATAAAAATAACGAAGTAAAATCCAAAAAGATGCCGTCATAAATTGTGTAAGTTATTTTTGTTCAAGCACTTATAACCGAATCAATTATTTTAAACTAAAAGTACCCGTTCCTGATTTGTGCCCTTTATTGTAAACTTCTACTTGATAGTTGCCCCGTTGGAAGGACATATTCGGCTCCCAAAGAAAGCACAATTCGGCTTCGTCATTTGCATAATCATATTCTTTCACCTGCGTAAACGGCACTTCATCACCTGTCTTTTTGTCTACAATTTTACCTGAACCCAACTCTTCTACTGCCATTGTTTCTCCAATTGGATTAACAATTCGGATGTAAAATTTCTCCAGACCTGGCTGCGTTACTTCATTCATAATCGTAGTGAAGCATACTTTCAACTGGTCTATCGTCTTCGCACTTTTTTTCTTCACAGCTTTATCGCCGCGCATTTTAAAACCTTCTACTTTCACATTTTTCACATTGATTACGGAAGCGATGTTGACCTTTTTAGTCAATACTTCTTTCTCACTCACTAACATTGCCTTGGCTTCATTCAACTGTCCATTTTCTGCAATTTTTCCACTCAAATCTTCTTTCAACAAGTTGTTATCCGACTCCAACTCTGCATTTTTGGCTGCCAAAGCTTGATTTTCCGCTTGTAAAGTCTCGACTTGCGCAACCAATGCATCTGATGCTACTTTAAATTCTGCTAACTCCGCCCGAGCATTAGCCAAGTCTCTTTTTTGACGAATCATTCGAGACACTTTCTTTTTCTGCGTCTCAATCTCTGCTTTTTGTTCATCAATTAAAAGGTTCAATTCTTCATTTAAACCACGCATTTCTTCCAATTCTGCCAACGAAGTATTGTATTGGTCTTCCAACTCAATCCGCAACTCATCTGCCTCTTCCAATTGCGCAATTTTAGCTTCCAACGTCCGATTAGTTACTGAATTTTGATAAGCCTGATATCCAATAACTCCCAACATCAGCAACCCCAATACTATCGCAATCGGAATAAAAGCCCTATTGGAATCCTTCTTTGGTGGTGGTGTATTATAAATTGGTGGTGTAGTCGTTGTTGTAGGTTTAGTGTTTGCCGTTATATTTGTTAATTTTTTCTCCGGCCCATTTTGATTTGCCATAATTCTAATTTTTTAACTCTGGTTCTTGAAAAGCAGGGTTTTAGACTGCTTCTTTTGCTCATAATATTGTTTAATAGACTTTATGAATGAGGTTGAGTGAGATTTAAAGCCACTCAAATTTCATTTATAAAGTCTAATATAGAGTCAAAGCGAATAGAACTCTCTCAGACTCTATACGAAAAAGGTAGTTAGTCTTGGAAATGTTCGATTTTCGTCTCTTTTTTATTTAATAAAAAAAAGTATTATTATAAAATATCAAATATTATAAATACCTTTCCAGCGGTTAGTAAGGAACGCGAAATAAATAAATTGACATTCTTGAGAGAGAAAGTTTGGTCTTAGTTTTTACTTTGAAACTGCGATTTATGTTAGCGCAGCGATATAATGAGCATTTTCAAAGTGAAAAATGAGAACAAAATATCCGCTCAAGAATGTTAAGTTATTTACTTCGCGTTCCTAAGTAGTAAGTCAAGCTAATTATGATAAGTTGGCGCGGATAATTATCCCGTCTCTTGTCACTTTAAAAATTCTCCTG
>CAYUNA010000883.1:0-2221 GCA_964445895.1 uncultured Saprospiraceae bacterium
TCTCATTTTTCACTTTGAAAATGCTCATTATATCGCTGTGCTAACATAAATCGCAGTTTCAAAGTAAAAACTAAGACCAAACTTTCTCTCTCAAGAATGTCAATTTATTTATTTCGCGTTCCTAAGGTTAACTTGATTCAACAAAAATTAATTCGTACAATCCGCCACAATCTTCCATTCTCCTTTAATCTTTCGCCAAAGCAGTAGAAAATGTCCACCTATATCGCCTTTATCTGCCTCCCGTTTTAGCATCCATTTTCCAGTTAAGAAAGCTGATTTTCTGCCTAATTTTTTGATGTCAATCACCTCAAAATTTAGTTGTCCCATCGTTGCTTTATCAGGATAGCCTTTTTTGTAATTGTCTAAGGTGTTTTGCCAGCCATAAGTCACTTTCTTGCTACCGATAAATTGGAGTTTTTCAGATTTCCAATACGCTTGCATAAACGCGTCGATATCACCGTTGTTCCAGGCTGTAGCTTGTTGTTGAAGTGTAGATTTTAGTGTGGTTTCAAGGTTAGATTGAGCGATAAGGCTTGCATTCAAAAGTAAAAGTAGAGTAGTGGAGAAAAATATCTTTTTCATTTAAATAGAATTTTTACTTGATCTGACAAAAAAAATCCGTGGTGCGGGTGGAGAGAGAATCGCTTTTGAACTTGAAAAAATAATTTTTGTCGGGTCAATTGTAGCATTTTAAAATACAGATTTTGCCGCAAAATACCCCTTTTTTATAAATCTCTCCATAAATAAATCCTACCTTCACCCAAAAAATCCAAATCCATTTAAATCGAATAGCGTAACAGTTTGACAGTCAGCTTTTTATAAATAAAAATTACCTATTTATGTTGCATCAAGGTCTTTTATTGCCCCTTACCTTTATCCTCGGTTCTATCTCTTGGCGGTTCATTTTGGGCGTGCTCTATTTTCCGAAAGTAAAGGAAAAAGAATTGGATATTTACGAGATTTTGAAGCCATTGGTTGCCATCCATTTGTTCCGATACATGTCGATGTCACTACTGATACCAGGTTTGACGACGGCGTATTCGATTCTGCCAAAAGCGCACATTTTTCGATTGGCAGCAGGGGATATTGGTGCGAGTTTATTGGCCATGTTGACGTTGACTGCGTTATATCGGCGGTGGAAGTATGCGCACATTGCCATTATTGTCTTTAGTATATGGGGGTTATCCGATTTAGGAATGGCGACACTGTTTGATATGCCACTATTGGTACAGAATGTTAATCAACTGGATACTCGGTTATTTGGGGTTTTAACGACGTTTATTCCATTGGTTTTTGTTTCACATGTATTTATCGTAAAAACATTGTGGGAATACCGGAAAGATTCCTTTTTTTCAAAGAATGGGTAATTTCTAATTTTAATATTATTCTAATTCATCATAAAATAATGATATGAAACAACTTATTTTCTTACTTCTGCTACTTGGAATCTACTCTTGTCAAAACACAGACTTACAAAGTCAGCTTGAAGAGGCAACTACAGAACTTGAAAAGCTTAAAACAGAGTTGACAGAGGCAAAAAAATCTGTATTGACGACAAAGCCTGGCTTTATCCACAGCGTATTTCTTTGGTTGAAGGAGGACATGAATGAGGAGGCGGTTCAAAAATTTGAAAAAGATTTACGCTCGCTAAAGCAAATTGAGCATATTGAAAATTGCTATATCGGACCAGCAGCAGGTACGCCTCGCGAAGTCGTGGATAATTCTTACGATTATGCACTCATTATCCATTTTAAGGATAAAGCTGCCCAGGCGGCGTATCAAATTGACTCTATTCATCAATACTTTGTTGATGAACACAAGGATAATTTTAAACGAGTGCAGGTCTATGATAACTTGGTAGAATAGGTGTTGGTAGGTTGCGGAATTTGAATCTGCTTCTCAAAAACGCATCGCGTATTGTCTGTGGAGTCGAACTTGTTTTGGTTGCATTATCCGACAGATGAAATGTTGTTTCGTAGGAAGTTTCTGTTCGTCCGCACTACGAATTTCCTTTTTAGCCTGAGCAAAAACTGGATTTTTCATAATAATCCAGTTTTTGCTTAGTAGTTAAGCCAACTTATCATAATTAGCTTGACTTACTACTTAGGCTGAAGAATATTAGTCGTGCCTGTATCTGTCGTCAGCCTACTATTAATTTGAACTACCCCTTACAGCCTGAACATATGCTTCTGTTCCACTATTTTTTAATCTATTTGCCAAG
>CAYUNA010000884.1:0-2220 GCA_964445895.1 uncultured Saprospiraceae bacterium
AAAAAATTACTTCGCCATAACGGGTAGGTTATTTATTACCAACTCCCTTACTCAAACAATCCTTTTACATCTTTTTCAAAACAATCTGCTCACCGTATTTTTCTGCGACGAGGTCAAACATTTCTCTTAAATTAGGGTATTCCGTTGGGGTGAATTGATACTGATTTAATTTAAAAGTAGCAATCAACTGAATCGTTTTTTGATCCTTTTTATTGACAGCATATCTGAATTTTCCAGCATTGCGAGGTAAAGCTAAATTCGTCACTTCTGGCAATTCTTCAATGGCATAACCTTCCGGAATGGTCAGTTTCACCACCATTTGTTCTTGAATTGGATAAGCCATATCTACTGGAAAAAACCGTTTTTCTAATTTCAAATTATTTTCTTTAAAATTAGAATAAACAATCGGTGAAAAATAGATAAAATCTCCTGCAACTATCGCTGCTTCGGGAATCGTCAATTTTAATTTTTCTCGAAATGGCTCATTAATATTTTCCAAATCCTGCGTTTCTAACAGCTCAACAGCCACTTCCGAAAAATCTTCAAAACGCTCTGTCCAATGCTGTCCATCTTGTCTTTCTGCATAAGCACGACGTTCGGGGAGGGCATTATAACCAGTATACTTGGTGTCAACCGTTCCACTTAGCGTCCCTTCAGCATCTAGTGTAACTTCATAAACAAAGGCGTCTGTCCCCATTTTTGCATCAACATCTACCCAAAACGCTTCAGGACTTTTGATAACGACACCTCGATTGTTTAAGGCCAAAACGGTGGGTAGTCGCATTGGTCGCGTCTTGGTTGGCACATCCAGGATTCGGTCTTTTCCATCAATTTTTGCCCAAACCATGGTGTGGTCAAATTGACTTAAAATTGGATATTTTTCATACATTTTTCCATGGTCACGCGTACTTGTCATCAATGGGTAGGCTTCAAAGCCATTTTGTCTTAATAATGAAATAAACATAAAATTCAAGTCGGCACTGTAGCCTTTTTTCTCTTCCCAAATTTTAGACAAATCTTTCGACGCAAAATCGCTGTACCCTCCGTTCCATTCTACATTTTCTGCAATAAAATTATAAATTGCCTGCACTTTTTCTTCCTCAGAGGTCAATCCAACTAAGCTAGGCTGTAAGGCTTCATTGGCTTCCTTAGTGAATTTTTTTCGTAGATATTGAACGCCATAATAAGGATGATTTTCCAAGTCTTTTACAATTTCTGTCCAGGAAGACAATATTTGTTGTACCATTTTGTACCCATCCAAATACGAATCTAATTGAAAAGTAATGCTCGATAGATAATCTTTCATCGTAGTAATGTGAGGCTCTTCCTTCATCGCTACGGTATTTTTCATAATAAACTGTCCATCTCTCAAGACCATTTCTCCCGCCTCTCCTTCTAAGTAAGTGACTGCCCCGTCTTCTCGTTTTTCCATACCTGGATTGCTATAAAAAATGTAAGTGTAAGATAGTTTAGAATCAAAATTAAACTGCAATTCATTCCATCTAACTGGTATATCTTCCTGAAAATACCATCGCGACAATTGGGTAATGTAATCATCCACTACCGTGTATTCGTACTCAATTACTGACCCAACTTGCACGTTTGGAAAAGTAAACTTAACGGTTGTACTGAACTCATTTTTTTCCTCAAAGAAATCCTTTTTATTTAAAGAATAAACGGTTCCATCAGGAGAAAAAATATTGGCTTTAATCCGACTCATCTGTTGTCGCTTATTGATAGATAAATATTCCAATTCCACGTCCGCATAGTCAAAACCAGACTCTTTTAAAATTTTGATTCGACGATGCCGATAATACCGACACTTATATTCAGGATTAAAATATTCGACCGTCATTTTACCAAAATCACACAACACGACTGCCGCTGCTGAAGTATCGGGTTCATAAATCATCATTTGTAAATCGGTATTAGGAACTTTACCCAAGGTCATGGGTTTTTTAAAACTTTGTCCAAAGGCGGCAGCAGAAAATTGAGTAAAAATAGCCATCAAAAGGACTGTTTTCCCTAAAATTAGAAAGCGAGATACAAAAAAAGACATAGGAGAATAAAGATTTTGAGCGTTTGATTAGGAATGTGAAATTAATTAGTTTCTGATTCCTAAGTACCTATGGTATGCACACATCTCGACTTGGTCATTAATTTGGTGATTTTACAAATACAATCCAGTTCTTTAACCTTTTTCTATCCGCCCGCACCACG
>CAYUNA010000885.1:0-2218 GCA_964445895.1 uncultured Saprospiraceae bacterium
GGGTTGGGATAGGATATAAAAAAGCGTCTTTCACTTTGTGGGAGGCGCTTTTTTTTGTTTTGGGAAGTTACGTTTGAGTTGTCGCTATTTGTTATATTTGCGAATAGCAACGAAATTGTTGGTGTGGGTAGGTTCCATGCAATTAGAAAAAAAGAAAAAATTAGATAGTGGAAAATCTGTTAAAAAAGTTATTTGAAAAATCAATTGAATTAGGAGATATTGAATATTCAGAAAAAGAAATAAATTCAACTTGGATAGGAAATTCTCCTACTACCAAAGAGATGATAAATAAAGTAGAAGAAAAATTAAAAGCTTCATTTCCAGAAGATTACAAAGAATTACTTTTAATTACAAATGGATTTAAAACATCTAATAATGCAGTTGAGCCAAGTTTTATGAAAATTGGAGAAGTTGATTATTTAAAAAATATTGACCCTTTTGTTGTTGAATGTTATGAAGATACATTGGAAGAATTATCAGAATCTATATTAATTGGGGGAAGAGACGAAGAACAATATTTTTTGATAATTCCGCCCAAAGACGAAAAAGAAAATTGGAGATATTGGAAATTCGCAAATTGGATTCCAGGTGAAGAAGAATATAAAGACTTAGGGAATTGGTAAAAAATAATCTACCCATTCTGACTCGTTCCTTTTCCATTTAAAAAACTTAAAAAAGGCTCAAATAACCAGTTATGCTCGCATTTTTTAAATTTCTTAAATAAAAAAGTTACTTCGCCATAACGGGTAGGTTATTTATTACCAACTCCCTTAAGAGAATATTTAAATAGCGTCATTGAATTTTTAAATAATGCACTTAAAGAAAAAAAATGAACATAAGCCAAAGAATAGAATTAGCTAAAAAATCATTGAAAGGAATTTCAATAGGTGATGCTTTTGGTGAAAGCTTCTTTGGGGAAACGAATGAAATGCTAAATCATATTCATCAAAGAACAATTCCGAAAACAAGTTGGGAATTTACAGATGATACTGTAATGGCGATTGCGGTTTATGAACAATTGGAAGAAAGCCAAGAGATAGAACAAAATCAATTAGCTAAATCATTTTCTGTAAATCATGACAAAGATGTAAACAGAGGTTACGGTGCAACAGCCCGGCGGATTTTAAGAGAAGTTGGAGAAGGAGGAGATTGGAAAGAAATTTCTAACGGAGTTTTTGAAGGAATGGGTTCAATGGGAAACGGAGCTTCTATGCGTGTAAGTCCAATTGGGGCATTTTACTTTGATGATTTGGAAAAAGTAAAAGAACTTGCAATTAAATCAGCAGAAGTTACTCATTCAAATATTGAGGGAATCACGGGAGCAATAGCAGTAGCGGTAGCTACGGCGATAGCAACAAAATCAAAAATTGAAAATATAGAAATATCACCAATTGAATTTATCGAAAAAATTGCGAATGAATTGCCTGACACAGATACAAAATCAAAAATTAAAAAATCGTTAGCGGTTCCGTATCACTTTAATACTGAAACAGTAAAAACGATTTTAGGAAATGGCACTAAAATAATGGTTCAAGATACTGTTCCATTTTCAATATGGTGTTCAGCGTATAATCTTACAAATTTTGAAGAGGCAATCTGGAAAGCCGTTTCTGTTTTAGGAGATAGAGATACAATTTGTGCTATAGTGGGCGGAATCACAATTATGTCAACGAATGAAGAAATTCCAAATGATTGGATTGAGTCTGTTGAAGATTTTGAACTAAGTGAATTTCGAAAAAGAGAAAACGAAAGCCAATCGAGTAGGAAACGGTGAGCCCAAATGACCCTGATGGCACTAAACCTAATGATATACATTAAATAACTCAACAAGCCCAAAATCATCCATCAAAAAACAGATTGCTCGTTAGCATTTATAAATGCTAACGGACAAATTCCTTTGATAAAAAATAGGAAGATGTGGCGCGAGCAGCCAAAGATGTTATGAATAAGATAAAAAGTCCATTGGAAAATTTAGACTTATAAAGATTATTTATATCTTTATGTTTGTTAAATCCTCTAAGAGTGATTATATAAATATAAACTTAAAGTGATGAATTATTTCCCTATAAATCAATTTTTTATAAATTTAAATACATTTATTTAATCACTCGGGAGGAAATTGAGAATTGGGAAATATCAGTCACGAGTGACTGATATACCGATGTTCCACACCATAAAATAAAAAATGAAGACAATAGAACAAAATCCAAAATACAAT
>CAYUNA010000886.1:0-2218 GCA_964445895.1 uncultured Saprospiraceae bacterium
TTTTTTATCTCAGTTTAAATCAATAAATACATCTAAAGATATATCTGTGACAGGGTAAAAATGACCTGTTTTTTTACTCCTGTCGTAAGAGTCCTACTAAATCATATCTTGATAAAAAGGAACTCGCTGAAAGCCGCATTATATGGTAAAATACCGTTTTTTTGTCACTTAAAATGAGTTTAAACCTTTTATTTAATTATCTTTTTGTTACTAATAGTTGTTTTTTGAAGTCACAGAATGCTATATTTTTAACTTCTTTTTTACTCTCAGCATCTTTTTTTCATAAAAAATAGCTCGTGACGACTTATTTTGAAAAAAAATAAAAAAAGATTCACTTTTTTTCGCGCGTTAAATTATTGTTGAGATTTAACTATAAATTGTTGAAAGTCAACTATGTGATTTTTAAATATAAAACATAACTAATTGATAGTCAATTAATTTTACAATTGTATTTCAATGAATCGAAATGAAAATATTTTTAAAAAAAGCTTGCACAGTAACAAAATGCGCCATACATTTGTGACATCAACACGGACAATTACTTTCCTCCAAAGTAAAATTTTACTCCTCCTTAGTCCAAATCGATATCCTCCCTCAATTTTATCCTCCACTAAGTTCTCTGAAAAGAATACCAATACTTACAGCATAGAGATGTTAGACAAAAGATTTTAGATGTTAGATTTTAACATTCATGCTTTTTTCAACTTCTCACTTTTACACAAAGCAAAAAACAAACGCACTTTTTTTACCAAAATTTGCAAACACTTTTTTAGCGAAATCAAACACTATTTTTTCTTAGCAGGACAAGACATCAAACAAACACTTTTTTTACTGGACAAAGCAAACAACACAAGCACTACTTTTTACTGGACAGAACAACACAGACAAACACTAAGGGAAGCAGCCATTTTCGAACAACTAAATAAAGAACAAAAACTATAAACACAAGGCTTCTTCCCGCCACCTCCCCCCTCAACTTTTCCCCCCTTTCAAAACGACAAATTTTTAACCACACAACTAAAGAGTCATGAAAGGATTTAACATCACGTACACAGTAATTGCAATTTTATTCTCAGTATTAACTTTAAATGCACAAAACACATTCTTCGTCAATCAAACAGGTACTGGTCAAGGTACTTCTTGGAGCGACGCAAGTAACGATTTAAATGCTGTTCTTTTTGCAGCACAAGCAGGCGATCAAGTCTGGGTAGCAAAAGGAACTTACCTTCCTACAGCCGATTACGACAGAAATATTGCATTCAATATTAAAAGTGATGTTAAAATTTACGGCGGTTTCGCAGGCAACGAAACTCAACTTTCACAAAGAGATTACACAGTAAACACTACAATTTTAAGTGGTGAATTAAATACGACTAGCACAGCTGACAATAGCTACAATGTAGTTCTTTTCAAAAATGCAAGCGCTGCTACTACCTTAGACGGTTTCACTATCTCTGGCGGTACGGGCAATGGCAACGGAACTACAGGTGCACGCAACAGATGTGGCGGCGGTATCTATAATGACGGAGCTAACAATAGTTCTACTCCTACTATCGCAAATTGCATTATTCAAAACAACAGCAGCCGCGACGGAGGTGCAGTATATAACAACGGTATTGCTGGTAAAGCAAATGCAACTTTTATCGACTGTGACTTCTTTGCTAACAATGCTGATTTTGACGGCGGAGCGATTTTTAACGACGGTAGAAATAGAGGTGAGAGTAGCTCTCAATTCATCAACTGTAATATCAATGGTAACAAAGCTAACTACGGTGGTGGCGTATGCAACTATGCTGGAACTGGCGAAAGTAGCCCTGTATTTGAAAATTGCCAATTCACTGGAAATTACGCTAAAGTTCGCGGCGGCGGAATGTATAACATGGATGTAGAAGGTGTATGTGAGCCAGTTATTAAGCACTGTAGCTTTGCTCAAAATGATGCTTCAACAGGAGCAAGTATGCAAAACTTAACGAATGTTCGCCCTTCAAATACACGTGAACAATTTGCAGTAGATACGCCGCGTGAGTGGAGTAACTAAGAAATGTATAATGTCAAATGTCTATTGAATAATGGCATGACTTATAGGACTTCAACTACCGATTTACAAATAAGAGGACAGAAGGATTAGTGATGCAAATGAGCGAAAAGTCGCTCCTATAAATTGAATAGTTTTAATGGTTAACATTTGGGAAATAGTTGTGAGCTGCCGATTGGCAGA
>CAYUNA010000887.1:0-2217 GCA_964445895.1 uncultured Saprospiraceae bacterium
TCAGAACCATAAACTATTGATTATCAGTTCGGTAAAATTTTAAACATGCTCTTATCAAAAAATGGTATGCAAGAAAATCAAATTCATTTTAGTCCAATTCAAGAAATAAAAACGCCTTTGTTAGCCGCAAAGGATATTCGGTTATTGCTAAAAAGAGATGATTTGTTGCATCCTGAAATTTCGGGGAATAAATGGCGAAAGTTAAAATTTAACCTCGAAGCATTTCAACTTTCTGATGCCCAACAATTACTCACTTTTGGCGGCGCATTCTCCAATCATATCGCGGCAGTAGCGGCGGCTGGGAAAGCATATAATTTTCCAACTATTGGCATCATTCGGGGTGAAAAAATTAATCCATTGAATCCAACATTGACCTTTGCGGAAAGCTGTGGCATGACGTTCAAATTCATTTCCAGAACGGCATATCGACAAAAAGGCGAGCCTGGTTTTTTGGAAAAATTAAAATCTGAATTCGGTGATTTTTATGCATTGCCAGAAGGCGGAAGTAATGCCCTCGCGGTACAAGGTTGTCGAGAAATTATTAGTGAAACGGAGGCACAACTCCCCGTTTTACCTGACTACTTTTGCGTTTGTTGCGGGACGGGAGGGACAATTGCGGGAATGATTGCTGAGTTGGCAGAACGAGCAAAAACAATCGGTTTTTCCGCTTTAAAAGGTGATTTTTTGCAAGATGAAGTTATTGATTTATTAGAAAAATCCAATAGTTCCATTTTTAAAAATTGGCAAATACAAACCGACTATCATTTTGGTGGTTATGCTAAATGGAAACCCGAATTGATTCATTTTATAAATACGTTTAAACGAGAGAGTGGAGTAGCGTTAGACCCTATTTATACGGGGAAAATGTTATATGGTATTTTTGATTTATTGGAGCAGGATTATTTTGAAAAAGGAGCGACGATTTTGGCGGTGCATACGGGTGGATTGCAAGGGATTAAAGGGTTCAATGCGCGATTTGGGGACTTGATTTTTTGAACAGGAACAGGACACAATCGTTTTATCCATTTATAAACAAGTCTAACATACAAAATTAGCATCCAATGAATTTTAAATGGAAAAAACGTTATCTCACCCCCGTCATTATTTTGGCAGTCCTGGTCATTATCCGTGTTTTACTACCCATCTTTGTGACCAAATTTGTTAATAAAACCCTGGCGCAATTAGAAGGTTACGAAGGTAGTATTTCTGATGTAGATTTATTTCTTTTAGCTGGTTCTTATACCATTTGCGATTTGCGTTTGGATAAGGTAGATGGAAAAATTAAAGAGCCGTTTGTTAAGATTCCGCGATCCGATTTATCAGTGGAATGGAAGGCTCTTTTTGAAGGTGCTATTGTAGGGGAAGTGGAATTGCAAAATCCAGAATTGAACTTCGTTTTAGGTGCAACTGCTGAGACTTCTCAAACCGGTTCGGAGGAAGATTGGGTAAAATTGGTTCAAGATTTAATGCCTATTCAAATCAACCGTTTTGCGGCAACCGATGCCATTTTTAGCTTTGCTTATACTGCAAGTGAACCGACTTATAAAATGGATTTCAAAGATTTTAATCTGGAAGTAACGAATATTAGAAATGTAGAAGACCGGGAAGTTGCGTTACCTTCAGATGTAGTAGCGACGGGCTATTCGCCGAGTTATTCGGGCTATATGCGAATGGATGCGAAGGCGTTTTTTCTAAAAGAAGTTCCTGATTTTAATTATAATATGAAATTTGAAAAGATTAAGCTGGAAAGTCTGAATCCATTGTTTCAATATTTTGCCGGAATGGATTTTGAGGAAGGCGAATTGGATTTGTATAGCGAATTGGCGTTGAAGGATAGTAACTTTGATGGCTATTTTAAACCCATCGTTAAGGATGCCAAAATTTTTAGATTTAAAGAAGAAAATCGGTCATTGGGACAGGGCATCAAAGAATTTTTTGCGGAAGGCGTACAGGAACTTTTTGAAAATCATTGGAAAGACCAGATGGCGACCAAGGTACCGCTTAAAGGTAATATTGAGGCAGCCGAAACAGAGATTTGGCCAACCATTTTGACGGCTTTGAAAAATGCGTATATATCGGCTTTAAAAGAGCAAATTGATGATACCGTTAGTTTTCAAGATGGTGTTGAAAAAGAGGAGGAAGAGCAGCGAAAAGCAGAGAAAAAAGAAGAGGGTGGATTTTTAAAAAAAATATTTGGGGGAAAGGATAAGGATAAAG
>CAYUNA010000888.1:0-2216 GCA_964445895.1 uncultured Saprospiraceae bacterium
ATCACTGACGGCGACGAAGTAAATGGTGACCCATTAAATGGTAACCAAACTTCTAATCCAAATAATCCTTGTGATCCGAACAACATGGCTGACGCTTGTGACGCGGACGGTGACGGCTTGACGAACTTGGAAGAAAATAATGGACCTGATGGATTGCCTAACACTGGTGACGAAACAGATCCAATGAATCCAGATTCTGATGGTGACGGTTTGCCAGATGGTGTAGAGGTACTTGGTGACATTGGAAACGGTGGTATGACATCTAATCCAAATGACCCATGTGACCCGAATATGTCCAGCCCAGCTTGTCAAGCAGGAGGGATTACTGCGAAAGTATTCTTACAAGGTGCGTACGATACTAATACTGGTTTGATGCGAGATGACTTACGTAGCAAGGGTTACTTGCCAACATTAGAACCATATACTGCAATGCCTGAATTTGACCATACCAATGGTAATGAAGTAACGACAGCAATTGTCTTTGCAACAACAGGTAACGATGCGATTGTTGATTGGGTATTCTTGGAGTTGAGAGACGAAAACGATGCTTCAGAAGTAATTGCAACCCGTGCAGCACTTGTACAACGGGACGGTGATATTGTTGATGTGGATGGCGTTTCGTCGGTCAACTTCGGTATCAGTCCAGGCAATTACTACGTATCTGTCAGACACCGTAATCACTTGGGCGCAATGACGGATCAGCCTGTCTCATTTGCCGCAGGTACAATTCCATTTGTTGATTTCACAACTCCTGCGCAAGCAACCTGGGGTGTGGATGCACAAAAAATTATCGGTAATACCACTGTATTGTGGGGTGGTAATACCAACAGCAACAATACCTTGATTTTCCAAGGTGGAAATAACGATGTTGACCCAATCTTCTTCAAAGTCTTGTTTGACACTGGAAACACTGGATTGGCAACCAACTACATTCACGATGGCTACTCGAATGGGGACACCAATATGGATGGAGAAACAATCTTCCAAGGTGCAAATAACGACCTTGACTTTATGATTTTCTTCAACGTATTGACACACCCAGCAAATACGCAAACGGTGATTAGTAACATTATTTACGAACAATTGCCGTAAAGGAATGATGAATGATGAATTTTTGAAAGGCTTCTTTTTAAAATTTATCATTCATTCATAAAGTCTAATATAAAAAAAACTCAAAACTGTTTTAACAAAATTGAAAATTGCGATTAGTGTTCATCTCAAAAATACTTGTTCACTGATTTACAAATACACTAAAAAAATGAAAAAATTATCACAATTCATCCTGTTCTTTTTCTTAGCGGCATCTTCCGCTTTTGGACAAGTACAATATCAATTGGATTGGCTTCCTGCCAATGAAAGCTACCGCGTTTCGATGGTAGTAGGAGAAACTTGGGAAACACCATACAATATGGTTTCGACTGCCCAAATTACCTTAAAAGTACCTACGGGCGGCTTCGAAATAGCCAACGTAAACAACTTAATTACGGATGTGTCTTTTGTGGCTAATTCACGGTACAATGCACCTTCTGAATCTACTGATTTTGATTATATCTCTTTTGGTTTAGAGACTTTAGGCACCGATAAAATATCGTTCATTTCTGGCACAACTATTCCGCTTTTTACCTTTCAAAACGTAGGAAATTGTGAGGGTACGGTTCGTATCATGAACAACGATGATGAATTCATGCCACCCAATTCTTCTAAAGCAAATGTTGGCAATAGCATAACCGTATTAGGTGCGGGTGGTGATGCTTACATAGGCAATACTGGCGAAGGAGTAGATTGTGATTTTGTTGGTACAATTTCTATTGACAATGTAGCAACCGCTTTCAATGTATTCCCCAATCCAGTTGAAAATAAAGTCAATATCGAATTTACATGGCCACGTCCAACCGCTGAAATGAACTTTAATGTTTATGATATTCGTGGGCAATTGGTTATGAACTCAGCATTTATCTTCCAAAATGGCGACAATATCGTTTCCATGGATGTTGACAAATTGCCTTCTGGTTTGTACTCTTTGGAAATCCAAGGAAAAGACCTGAAAATGGCTATTGATAAGTTTATGAAAAACTGATTGAATGGTTAATGATTAGAGGTTAATGTTTAGTAACTTATTATACGTTATCCTTAAATATTAATCATTGACTAAAATGTGTTTAGTTCTGGTGCCTGACCGTTTTGAAAATTTTAAAACGGCAGGACACCCTTTGATT
>CAYUNA010000889.1:0-2213 GCA_964445895.1 uncultured Saprospiraceae bacterium
GAGTAGCATCAACGCCATGATTTACATTCGAGGCAATAAGCAGGATTACGAAGAATGGAGTGCATTAGGCAATAAAGGCTGGTCGTATCAAGAAGTGTTGCCTTATTTTAAAAAAGCCGAAAATCAGGAGATTTTTGATAATAAATATCATGGAAAAGGTGGACCGCTTAACGTGACTAATCGAAATTATACCAATCACTTATCGGACGTTTTTGTAAAAGCAGGTCAGGAATTGGGTTTTGTTAAAAACGAAGATTTTAACGGAGCAAAACAGGAAGGATTTGGCTATTATCAAGTGACGCAGAAGAATGGAAAGCGGAATAGTACGGCGGTGGCGTATTTAAAACCTGTGCTTTCGCGCCCTAATTTGACAGTTAAAACAAAGGCAAAGGTTGAGCGAATTTTAATTGAAAATGGCGTAGCAACCAGTGTGATTTTTCACCAAAATGGCAAAGCACAAACGGTGAAAGCCCATAGGGAAATTTTATTGAGTGCAGGTGCATATCATAGTCCACAAATTTTACAACTATCGGGTATTGGCAATGGAGATGAGTTAAAAACGCACGGAATTCCGGTGATAAGACATTTGCCAGGTGTCGGTAAAAATTTACAAGACCACTTGGCGTATTTCAATGTTTTTAATGGAAATTATAAGCAATCACTGGATTCGGTGGAACGTTTTCCCAATGTTTTAAAACACTTGTTCAATTATTTGTTTTTCAAAAAAGGGCCTTTTAGTACGAATGTGGCAGAAGCGGGTGGTTTCATCAAATCCTCGCCCGACCAACCTGCGGCGGATACACAATTTCACTTTGGGCCGGGTTATTTTATAGAGCATGGATTTCAAAAACCGAAGGGGTATGGCTATTCCATTGGCGGCAAGGTTTTGAATCCTTCAAGCAAGGGGACGGTTAGTTTGGCTTCCTCCAATTTTCAAGATGCCCCATTGATTAGTCATAATTACATGAGTACCGACGACGATGTGCGGCGTGCGATTTGGGGTTTTAAAATGACGGAAAAACTCGGCTTGACCGATGCTTTCAAACCTTACCGAACGGGCTACTATTATCCCAAAAAATCTTTAAAAGAAGATGCTGCTATCGAAGATTTTATTCGTGAAACAGCCGAAACTTTATACCATCCAACCAGTACTTGTAAAATGGGCAACGACGCTATGGCCGTTGTGGATGCTGAATTAAAAGTACATAGAATTGGAAATTTGCGGGTCGTAGATGCGTCGGTGATGCCGAATGTGACGCGCGGGAATACGAATGCGCCGACGATTATGATTGCGGAAAAAGCGGCGGAGATGATACTTAAAGCGTAAGGTTGAGTAGACTGATAATAGATACAAAAGACGAAGTTTTTCACAAAACAAAACGAATAATCAACATGAGACTTTTCATCCTCTTCAACGCCGTTTTAGAACTTTTCGTCGGCATCTTAATGGTCATCGCGCCTCAACTCATCCCTGGCATGAACGCCGACGACCCAATGGCAATGACTTTAGCGCGAATGTACGGCGCAGCAGCAATAGCAATTGGTTTTTATGCATTAATCCTTTGGAAGAAAATGCCGAACTCAATGGCAATCAAAGGCTTTTTCAAAATAATATCCATTTTTCATATTGGGGTAGCGAATGCTGCATTTTGGGGATTCAACGCTGGAATTATGGAATTTTTAGGCGTTGCAATTTTACATTTAGTCCTTTTTTTAGGAACGCTTTATTTTATGACTAAAAAATAATCAACCAATTGTAGATAATTATACTAATATTTTATGTTATTAAAATATTATATATATATTTGCCTTTATAAAATTTTCACCTCTATTCAACAATAAAAGCAATTGATTATCTTTTAAATTAAGCTTTTTTTGAATTAAACCTTTTTCCTCAAAACTCTATCAACCCGTATCGCAAGCGCGAGTGAGTAATTTTAAATATTTTACGTTTCGAGCGAACATTTTTTTTAATGAGAACATCTTAGAAGTGAATAATACATTTTACCTTTTCTCTTCTAAAAAATAAATAAGCCAGAGACTTCTCAACAACTACTTTTTATATTCTACATCCTCAATCTAAAATAGTCATGTTTTAGACTTGACTTAGTATTTATTTAAAAAAATTAATGAAAGAGTAATACTTTCATTAGATACAGAAGGGTTTTCTCATAAAAAAAATAAATTGGACTGGGTTGGCGCGGAGCGACTTA
>CAYUNA010000890.1:0-1542 GCA_964445895.1 uncultured Saprospiraceae bacterium
AATCCTGTTGTTCGTCACGCAGCGTATTGATGTTGTTGATGGTGTCAATGAGTGCGGAAAGTTTGCTGGAATCTAAGCCGAGTCGAGAGTAATAATTATCAGGCAAAGCACCTTTGAGCGCAATATTATCTTTTTCGATTTTGGCGAGAGCCGTATCTATTTTGATGGCAATATCATCCTGTTTTGCATTAGCGACAATATAGCTCCAGCGAGATTCTTCCGACAAATAAAACACATTGTCTTTGGTATAAAAAGCCACATTATCGACAAATTTTTCTCGCTTGTTGTCTATGATTTTTTGCCGTTGCACTTCAAATTTATCGCTGACAAATTTGAGAAAAATAAGACTCAATACGACGTGCTTGTATTCAGAGGGTTCTACTGAACCACGAAGTTTATTAGCCGAATCCCAAAGTGTTTCTTCAATGGATTTGGTTTTAGTTGCTTTCTTTTTAGCCATTGCTTCTTGGTTGACTTTTCGTGTTAAAAGTTTGCTGTTTTGCTATTAATTTATGGTCAAATTTTCAGCAAAAGCATTGTTGAATGGTAAATATTACACTTTTTTTGATTTTGTGCAGTATCAATGTTGATATTTTATCTGTTTACGCACCATTTTTATACAAAATGCTACTCATTTGAGTACAGAATAGTGTTGTTTTGACTTTTTTTGTATAAAAAGTTTACGTGTACGTATTTGACAATCACAGTCATCTGCTACAATAAAATTTAGTTTGCCGAATAATCCAAAAAGTACACGTTTTCTATCGCCAGAAAAATCAGACTTATGTTAGAATGGTTCATTCTTAATTTAACCGCAGGTAAAGTGTAGCAACCGCAGGTGAAAGTGTACGTGTACGAATCCGAACCGCAGGTATTTATCATGCGAAATGGTAAACTCAAATCTAAAAAAAAGGTCATGCTGCGAAATAACGCAACATGACCAAATAAGTAAACTTAAAGTAGTGCCTAATTATTCAAAAAATTCGTGAATCCTATTCTGCCAATATTGTAAACGCATCTGATTGTTCTCCAGCGCATTTTGTTCTCGTTTACCCGCACCATTTTTTAGGGCGACTTTCGCCTCTGCGACACGTTTACGATGTTTGGAAATAAGAGAGTTTACTTTTGAATATGTGTACTCTCGTGGTTCGATTTCATTGTGAATGCCAGCATAGGTAATCGTATCTTTCGTGGGTTTGGATAGTGTAGAAGTCGTGGGGTCAATCCCACTAATTTCGTGGGTGGCGGTGGGGCTATAAGTTTTTGAGAAGTTTTTTCCAGCATTTAGATTTTGTGACCCATTTGACCCACTAATTTTAAATCCCACGTTCCTTTTTTTAAGTGGTTTATTTTTCGACTGATAGTGGTTCTCGCTGATGGGTGGGAAAGTGATTTTACTCTGCTCGTCTGGACGCTCAAATTCCACTTTTACGATTTCATTCTTAGCATCTGATTTGTCGAATAAAATCGCTGGAGCTATTGGCCGAGGTGGGGGAGGTGTATTATTTGCGAAGTTCTGGATTAGGGTTCTGACGAAAGTTT
>CAYUNA010000890.1:1552-2212 GCA_964445895.1 uncultured Saprospiraceae bacterium
CTTGCCACGCGGAGATAAAAATATAATCTTCAAAATCAATTTGGGTAGGTGCCGCCGTCTCCTCAATCCCGCAACCTTTCTTTATTACTTCGATGATGATTGCCATTAGGATGAATAGGCAAAGACAAACGACTGTAAACCAGCCCAGACCCAAGCCGTAATTTTCTGTTTTTCGCTCTGACTTTTCTACTGCTTTTTTATTGTCGGTTTTTATATCGCTCACTTCTTTAGAAAAGTTATCCTCGACCTTATTTAATGCGTTCGTTTTGGTAGTTAATAAAGTTGCCAATTTACTGCCTTTCTTTTTTTCCAATTTAGCTATCTCTTCCGCCCTCAATGCCTTTAGACGCGAGGTTTCTGCTAAAATTCTATCCTTCGTGCTACGGTAGCTTTTACCCAAATTCTTCTCTTTTCGTTCATATTTTTTCATTTTTTCCTGTTGCTTGCCTATTTGAGCCTCATAACTGGCATTTAGGGAAGCAATTTCGCTATCAAAACTTGATTTTGTGAGGTTGACATCGTTGGTGTAATTGTCCCCGATGCCCTTTAGACGCTGGGTTCTGGCTATTTCTAAGTGGTCAGTTGTTTGGACTTTCGGTGGGTCGCTAAGGTTGTCCACTATTTCCTTTGCGCCATTGAAAGACAGCGCACCACTCGCAC
>CAYUNA010000891.1:0-2210 GCA_964445895.1 uncultured Saprospiraceae bacterium
TTTCATCCTCAAGAACCCCACCCGCGTTGCCGCAGGCAACGCGCATTGTTTTTATCGGAGGTCGAAAATTTGCAATTTTCTCCCTCCTTAAAACCAAAAAAACTTTTGTTACACAGTATTTAGGAATAAAAATAACAGAAACATGGATTATATTTTGTTAACTGGCATTATTGGCTCTATCATTTTAGTCGTCGGAGCGGCGTGGAAAGATGGCGGTGATGTGTCCAAACCAACGCAGTCGGTTAAAAACTGGCTATTTGCCATTGGTGCATTTATTATGCTAATTTTTGCAACAATGGGCTATTTAAATGGTGGTCCGATTTTCTTTGTTATTTTAGAAATCCTCGTTCTTATCGCCTGTATTTTAATGATGACTACCTGGAATGACCGTTTGAAAACTGCCATTTTAGCCGTAGCAGGAACGGGACTACTCATCTGGTCACTTTATGAATTTAATGACCAAAAAATCATTCTTTTTGTACTTGGATTAATTGTTGTCGCCCTTGGATATGCTTTTAAAATGGGCACTTTAAGGCGTAGTGTCGCACTGACAGCAGGCAGTATTTTAATTGCAGCTTATAGCTATTTAGAACCGAATTGGATATTTTTTGGTCTAAATTTGGTGTTTGGATTGTTCTCGGGATATTATATTTTAGAGCATTTTCGGAAGGAGAAAAATTAGGGTTTTAGGGAGTTTGTATAAAAATTAGCTTAACGTAAAAAACATGGTGATTTTAGAAATCACCATGTTTTGGATTTACGGATTGTAGATAATCTCTACTGCTCAAAAAATCCAACACTTCCACCAACCCAAGTCTTTCCTTTATTATACTTAACACCTACCATTTCCCCTTTCGTCAGTCGTGTCAAATTATTAATAATTCGTGGTCGTGCCTCGCCTTTTTCCCACAACATCAGCATCCGGACTTCACATTTAGCATTACCATCAGGCGTTTCGATAATCGGTGCGTAATTTACTTTCCTTTGTAAAATATAATTATCCGGGTCTTTTATCATCTCCAAATCGTAACGATTCAAATTGATAATCACGCCCGAACCTGCGAAAGAATACAGCGGTTTTAATACATAATTGTGCAAATCAGCAGGAATCGTCTTCAAGTCATTTAAAAAGAAAGAATCCGGTACATATTTACTTTTTAAAATTGGTAAGGTGTGCTTCGAAATTCTAAAAAACCAGTTAGGGTGTCCAACCCAGTTGACGTTGGCTTCTTGAGTAAAATAAAATTGGCGTTTCAAGTCATCGCGCTTGATTAATTCATCAAAAATCACTCGATTGACGATGCGTTCCACTTGCACCAATTTGTCGTTATCGTCTTTATAAAAAAGGTCATTGTCAATTTTTATAATATCCGAAACACACTTGGTTTTAATTCCCAAATAATGCTCTGCACCATAAAAATCTATCCGCGTTGGCTGCGTACTCGGCTCTACTTCAAGCAAAATCACGTTCTCTTTTTTCGCATCCCCCACGATGTTTTTCCTTAGCAGTCCCAAGTAATCTGCGGAAGTCAAACCACCAAAAAGATGCGAATAATTGTCAGGAATATCAAAGTGCTTCTGATATTGTTCTGCCAATAAATTTTGATAAAAATACAAGGATGGAAAACCCTGCGCTTCGATAAGTTGCGGTGACAATTCACCATTCGCATCTTCACAAATCCCAAAATCCATTTGCAAAAACAGCGTGTGGTCATCTTCATTCGGTACGATTTGCCCTTTCAATAAAGCATTTTTGGACAATTCCTTAAAATCAGGACGCACCAAAACATCGTTGATTTGCTCACAGGCTTCAAACAGTTTTTGCTTAATTTCTTTACCAAAAAAAATCGGCGTTTCACAAATTTTAAAAGGAGGCATGTGATTCCAGGCAGCTTCTACGTCACGTAAAAGTGCTTGATATTTGGCGTCCGTATAACTGCCGTTATACGCTTGACGGATGTGGGAGACCATTTATTTACAATTGAAAATGAGCAATGAATAATGAGCAATGAACATCATGCAATTCGCAATTTTTTAATGAGTCTTAGAAGCTATAAAAAACGCTTCTTAGTAGTTCTACTTTGGCACTTTAAAGTAATGATAGGTCTTTAGCTATTCTCTGTCCGGCCGCACCACGAGAAATATTCTTACAGAGGGAACAAAACCAAATTCTAAAGTGCCAAAGTAGAAGTAGTAAGCCAACTTATCAT
>CAYUNA010000892.1:0-2210 GCA_964445895.1 uncultured Saprospiraceae bacterium
TGCCGCAGGCAACGCGAGTGGGATTCTGGAGGATGAAAAATGATTTTTGCAAAACCATTTTTCATCCTCACACTCCTCTTGCTTTAAATGCGAAGAAACTTTTTTTACAAGGTATTAATTACTACGAGGCACTTAATTGTAGATTATGCTTAAAACTTTACTTTTTTCTTGACATCCTTTTTACCACGTTTGACGACGACGGTACCGGTTTCACCTTTTTTAAATTTCGCTAAACCCTCCATATAATCGTAAATATCTTTCACGTTCATATCGCCCATTTTAATAATGATGTCACCTTTTTCCAAACCCGCAATTTGCGCTGGGCGACCCTCTAAAACACCGTCAATCCGCATTCCAACGCCATCATAAACGTAATCAGGCATCACACCGAGTGTTACTTTAAATGCAGCTGCTTTTCGATTGTCGGTATCTTTCGTTTTGGTGAAAGCCAAAGTGCCAGCATCGTCCAGGTTTTCAATCAATTGCAAGATATAATTAGAAACGTCGAGCAACCCTTTGTAATTAATTAACTCGCTATCATCCGAAGGTTTATGATAGTGCATGTGTTGCCCTGTAAAAAAATGTAATGCAGGAATATTTTCTAAATAAAAAGAAGTATGATCAGATGGACCGACGCCGCTAGCTGTGTTTTTGTTATTTAAATTGCCGGCAGTGAGTTGCTCCAATTCTTCTACCCAAATTGGAGAAGTCCCCGTACCATTAACGGCCAAAACGCGCTCTTTATTCAAACGACCAACCATGTCCATATTGAGCATATAATTGATTTTGGAGGTATCAATGGTCGCATTTTTTAAAAAGTATTTAGAACCAAATAATCCCATTTCTTCACCAGAAAAACCAATAAAAAGATAATTGTTACTTTTTGCTGTAGATTTTTTCAATTCTTGAGCTAAATATAACAATGTTGCTACGCCACTTGCATTATCATCCGCTCCATTATGTATTGCAGGTTCTCCATCATATAGTGACCCAAAATGTCCGTATCCTAAGTGGTCATAATGTGCGCCAATCACAACAGTAGTCGGTGCATTATTGTCAAGATAGGCAATGATGTTTTTACCAATTCGCGGCTCTCCTCCTGCGGCGTGAGGGTTAGATTTGAATGTGAAATTAAAAGATTGAAACCATAGACTATCGCCCTTTGGTATCAAATTAAGTTGTTCAAACCGGCTAACAATATATTCAGCGGCTAAATGCTCACCTCGTGCGCCAGATTCTCGACCCTCTAAAAGTTCAGATGCCAAATAAGTCACATCCACTTTTAGTTGCAATAAATCATCTGCATGTTGCGCAAACAAATTGTTAAAACTAAAAACAATAAATAGGACATATAAAGTTTTGTTCATTTTTATAATTTTTTTTACACAAAATTACAAAATTTAGAACATTGGTAAACAAAAGTGGTCGCTTTGACGTAAATATAGAGTAAAAATTATTTTAAAAAAGCATAGTTTTTTTTATGAAGTAAAAACAGTTTGTCTTCTGCGAGTTTTAATAGAAAAAAAATGATGAACAATGGATATCACAGTAAGAAAGGCAGATAAGAATGATTTGGCAGTTGTACATGATTTAGTACGCGGATTGGCGATTTATGAAAAGGAAGAAGCTGCATTTACGGCAACTTTAGAAGAGTATTATCAAGATTTTGAAGCAGGTTGGTTTGAGTGCCAAGTTGCTGAAAGTCAAGGAGATATAGTTGGGATGATTATTTATTATGAAACATTCAGTACTTGGAAAGGGCGGATGTTGTACTTAGAAGATTTTTTTGTCAAAGAGGCTTTTCGTCGATATGGAGTGGGACAAAAATTATTTGATGCTTTTCATAAAACGGCTCGAAAGAAAGCATGTAAAATGACTAAGTGGCAAGTACTTGATTGGAATACACCTGCTGTTAAATTTTATGAAAAAAATAATGCAATCATTGAAAAAGAATGGTGGAATGTTAAAATTTTTCTGGAAAATGATTAACTTTGCGTGAGCCTTCCGCCTAAATATTATAAGACTAATCACTTTAAATTTATTTGCAAAAATCAAATTTAATATTTACCTTTACAAAAGTAAATATTAAAAAATTTTAATGTTTGCTATTGTTTCCCAAATTTAAACCTAAAAATATAGTGTTTCATAGTGTGAGGGGTAACCGCTTCGGTGGTTGCTCCTTTTATTTTTTGGATAGATTTTTGCCTTAC
>CAYUNA010000893.1:0-2206 GCA_964445895.1 uncultured Saprospiraceae bacterium
ATCGTGGTGCGGGCGGATAGAAAAAGGTTAAAGAACTGGATTGTATTTGAAAAATCATCAAATTAATGACCAAGTCGAGATGTGTGCATACCGTAGATCTTCAAAAGAGTATTTAGAAATCCTTTCAGTCAAAAGACCTTTTGATACAACCTCGTTTTAAAACTCAATCATCAAACTCAATCATGCAAAACCGAAACATCTACTTCGCCGGTTCTATTCGAGGAGGGCGTAACGACCAGGCTTTATATTTAAAAATAATCGACCATCTCAAACAATATGGAACAGTCTTAACAGAACATGTTGGTGATGCCAAGTTAACCGCATCGGGCGAAACTGGGCCATCCGATACCTATATATATACGCGCGATATGGAATGGTTGCGCGCCTCCGAAATCATCGTTGCAGAGGTCACTACGCCTTCCCTTGGCGTAGGTTATGAATTGGGAATGGCAGAAGCCTTAGGCAAAAAAGTTGTGTGTCTACATCGAGAAATGGAAGGCAAACGATTGTCTGCAATGATTGGTGGGAACGAGTATTTTCACACTTTAAAATATACTGATTTGGAAGACATCAAAGTGAAATTAGATGACTTTTTTAAATAACTTCCATCAGCACCCACCATTTTTACATTTTAAAACATCTCTATAATAACGGACGCTATTGAAGTAGCGGATTACAATCGTCGAAGAATTTAGAAGGATTATTTTTAAAAATAACAAGGCAATTTGCTTTGTTTTAAAACTGAATACCATGCTAAATAAAAACTCTCGACGACCCGCATCAACAGTGAATGCAGGATCAATGGCGGATATTGCGTTTTTGTTGCTCATCTTTTTTTTAGTAACGACAACGATAGAAGTTGATAAAGGCATTTTGGCAAAGCTACCGCGGTGGACAGATGAAAAAATTGAAACGCCCATCTCACAAGACCGGGTCTTTACCGTAAAAATGAATGCCCAAAATCAGCTATTGGTCGAAAATGAACCATTAAAAATTGAAGACCTACGGGAGACTATGAAATTGTATATCACCAATCCTCAAAAAGTAGATGGCCGTCCAAACCGTCCAAAAGATGCAGTGATTTCCTTACAAAACGACCGGGGAACTGCTTATGAAACCTACATATTAGTTTACAATGAAGTGATTGGTGGATATAATGAATTGCGAGATGCTGCGGCTGAAAAGCAATTTGGGAAACCCTATAAAAAGCTAAAAAAATCAGCGCAAGAACAAATCAAAAACCAATATCCAATGGTGATTTCGGAAGCCGAGCCAACGGAGTATGGTGATAAAAGACTTTACGAATAAAGTTGAGCAAGTTTAAAGCCCGCTCAAATCTCATTTATAAAGTCTAAAGAATAACTTTTTTGACAACCAATTTTAATTGACAATTTTATCTTTCAACCGTGTAATTGATAATAAATTTGTAAAAAACATCGCTTTCTAATACTAGTCAATTTCTAAAAATCACGCTGTCGAAAAAGAAAAGCCGCTGCAATTTTGCAGCGGCTTTTGATTTTTTAAGTTGTCATTATTACCAAATCAGTTAATTTTCTTTAGCGGAAGACCTGATTGAAAATCTGCCTCATTTACCGTATTATTATTAGAAATATCGGAGTCAATTAAGATTTTCCAAGTACCATTTCTTTTTTTCATAACGACCGTAAAAATGCCGTAAAAAATGCGTTGTTCACCATTTCTGACATTGGTAACTTTATAATAGCCGACCTCAAAAGCGGTATCATCTTTGGCTATACGTTCAAGGAAGGAAAATTCGATTTTGCGCGTAACTTGATTTTCTTTATTCCAATTGGCATTCAATTCCATTGCGCGCGCATACTCTGGACCAACCATCATTTCCTGTCGGTCACGGACAACTCGAATGACGTCAGATTCGTGAACTTTCATAAATGCTTTGTCGTCCAGGCTATTATAAGCAGTAACGAATGGAAACCAAACTTGCTCGTTGATGAGCTTTTGGTCAGGACCAGCGGCGACTTGCGTTTGAGGGTAAGCAACGGTTGCACACATCATTAGTGTAAAAAGGAGGATAATTTTTTGCATAACAGTGTTGTTTTTATATAGCTGATTTTATGAAAAAACAGCTATCGAAGTCTCTGGTAAATGGAATTAGAAATTAAATAAATATACAAGTACAAAATTAGTACAGTGTGTAAAAACTTTCTTTACGTTTTGCTCGGCGGCT
>CAYUNA010000894.1:0-2204 GCA_964445895.1 uncultured Saprospiraceae bacterium
AGACATTTTCTGCTTATCTCTTGAGTTCCTCAATGAAAAACTGCAGTACTCCCCTTTAGCGGTCGGAGGCTGATGAATAGTAAACTGAGATTGCAAAACTTTGTACACCCCTAATTATCAATCAAATACTAATTTCCCTGCATTTATCTCCTTTCCATTCATTTGAATTTTATAAAAATACAAACCAGATAGTTCATTTAAATTACTAATCAGCAACTCATTATTTCCCTTTTTCAAATTAAAAACATTGCGATAAATGCGCTGCCCCGTTGGGTTGAATAATTCTAAAATAAGTGGCGCAACTGGTGCATTTTTTATGGAAATTGACAACGCGTCTATCACTGGATTTGGATAAAAATGAAAATCTAAATCAGGTTCTAAACAATCCATTTCAACCATTGAGGAATACTCAAACTGTCCATCTTTATCTACTGTTTTTAATCGAAATAATGTAGCCTGAACTGCCTCTTTTTGAAGATTAAATTTATAAAAGCTCGGCTGGTTCTCAGCAGCAATCGTTGCCAATCGTGTCCAATTATCGCCAGACTTCCATCCTTCTATTTCAAAATGAGCAACATTCACTTCCGCTGAGGTTTGCCAATTGAATGCTAAATTTTCATTGAAACATTTCACCTTGAAACTCGCTAATTCTATCGGTAAAACGGCATTTAATGCATTCGCCGCAGCGGTACATTGACCTGCCATCAGCATCGTCAGGGCGTTATTCGCTTCGGTAGTAAAACCTGCTTTTTGGGCTTCATAAATCAAATAAGGTACTTCGATACATTCACTGCCAT
Source organism: uncultured Saprospiraceae bacterium (assembly GCA_964445895.1). Taxonomy (GTDB): domain Bacteria; phylum Bacteroidota; class Bacteroidia; order Chitinophagales; family Saprospiraceae; genus CAYUNA01. The sequence continues at coordinate 798 of CAYUNA010000894.1, forward strand.
AGCCATTATTGCCCTTCCAAATGTCCGTTTTAGCTTTCGACGTCAACAATGGGGTAAAGCCATAAGTCGCATCCGTTGCGGGTTCAATCGACGTGCCTTCAGGCCAATCATTCCAGGTAATCAGCTGTATCCAGGCGTTTTCTACCTCATTGAAACCTGAATTAGTATTGGGCGAATAGTTGATTTGTCTATCCCAGGTTAACGCCATTGTTTCGCCCGCCGTCACATTTCGATTGATTAGCCGATGTACGCCACCAGCCCAATAACTCGGGACATTTTCATCATCAAAACCAGGATAAGCCATCCCCATCATGACCTTATTGGCATCAAAAGGATTGGTCAAACCAAAGGTCGATTGGCGGGCTGTTCTCCATTCAAAATCATTGAAATAAACTTCTCCCCAATAGGTTGCGGGGTCAGCAGCACCATTGATTTGCATCCATTCAAAATTACCATCAGAATTATCAAAATTGATGGCATTGCGGATAATCATCGTCACTTCGTCGTTGCCCCAGAGGTTGTTAGCATTAGAATAATAGCTTGCAATATCGGATTCTGACCACGTGACGAGTACCTGATTATTGGTGATTTCATCGCGAAAAATTATAGGTTCGTAAGTTGGATTTTGGTAAATATCATTGTATAAATCCGTAAAATTATTGGTAATCGTCGTTGGGTCAGCGGAGGAACTATCGTAAGAAATAATGATTTTGAAATCCGCCAATTCACTATGACTTGCCTGCAATGCCAACAAACGATTCAGGACATCCAAAGTAATGATTTTATGAAACGATATTGCAGGGTCAAGATTGATGATAAACCCGTCGATGCCTGCCATAAATGCCGTTAAAATATGGTAGTCAATTACATCCGAATCCGCGAAGGAATACTCTCCAATTCGAGGCTGATTACTATACCCAACATTCGCCAAATCAGAACAATCGTCTTCATAACACCACCCTCTTCGCGACCAACTCCCTGGATAACTTCCCGTCGCATCATACCAGGGTAGATAATGAGCAAATACTTTTTTTTGACGCGGTACTGGTTTCAAATAAGAATAAGTAAAATAGGTAAACTCTTCGAGATTAACGTGATTTTTCCAGTTGCCCGAGGCGGCATTATAGTCATTCATAAAAATCGACTCGGCTTCCGCCAATCCATTATCCGCCAACCAAGGGCCCATAAAATTGGGTTCGGCAGAATAAATAATGGAGACATCTGCCACGCCGGTATAAGTGTCGTAATCTTCCAACCGCGTCAGGGCATACGTAAATGCGGTACTTGGGTCGGTGACGTAGGCATGAATCAGGGTTTTGTCTACGATATCGGCAATTTCCTGAAGTTCGGTGGCATCGGGCCAGCCAACATACATTTCGACAGTCATCGGATGGGCATTGGCGGCGG
>CAYUNA010000895.1:0-2202 GCA_964445895.1 uncultured Saprospiraceae bacterium
CATTCCTGCCCCTACTGTCTCATTCGTCCCCTCATCCACAAATATGACACTACCAGTAATCCGATTTTTGCGATAAGCATCTACAAACAACGGCTTAGTCGTTCGTAAAACAACCCGTGCAATATCATTCATGTTAATTTCCTTACTTTCCAAATCTCGATGCAGTGTGTTGATATCCAATTTGTAACGGACTTCCTTTACTACACATCGAACGTCTTGTGTAGTATGTAAAATTGCATATTTACCACGTACTTGTAGAGGTCGCTCATTAAACCAACAAACCATTACCTCTAAATCTTGCGTTACTTCAGGTTGATTATTTTCTCGCACAATCATATCTCCTCTACTCAAATCCAAATCGTCTTCTAACAAAACAGTAACCGATTGTGGTGGAAATGCTACTTCCATTTCGCCATCAAAACTATCAATTTTGGCAATTTTTGACGTAAATCCTGAAGGCAATAAAGTTACTTTATCTCCTTTTTTCAAAACACCACCTGCCACTCGACCTGCATACCCTCGATAATCGTGAAACTCATCACTATATGGTCGGATTACAAACTGAACAGGGAAACGCGTATCAATAAAGTTATGGTCACTCGCGATATGTACATTTTCTAAATAATACAAAAGTGTTGAGCCCTGATACCAATCCATATTTTTGGAACGGTCTACCACATTGTCACCATTTAATGCTGAGATTGGAATAAAACTAACGTCTGTTACATCCAATTTTGAAGCGAATTGCTCAAAATCATCATGAATTTTATCGTAAACTTCTTGAGAATAATCGACTAAGTCCATTTTATTTACACAAACTAAAACGTGCGGAATTTTCAACAAAGAAGCCAAAATCGCGTGTCGCCGTGTTTGTTCCAAAACACCTTTACGAGCATCTATTAATATCAACGCAACGTTGGCTGTAGAAGCCCCAGTTACCATATTCCGAGTATATTGAATATGACCTGGTGTATCTGCAATAATAAATTTTCGCTTTGGAGTCGAAAAATAACGATACGCTACGTCAATCGTAATCCCTTGCTCACGTTCAGACTTTAAGCCATCTGTTAACAATGCCAAGTTCACACCTTCTTCACCACGTCGCTCACTAACATTTTTAATGGTTTCGTATTGGTCTTCAAAAATAGATTTGCTATCGTATAAAAGTCGCCCAATTAGCGTACTTTTTCCATCATCCACACTTCCTGCTGTTGTGAAACGCAGGAGTTCCATATTATCGTAATTTATTGTTGATTTTGACATTTTTCAATTTTAATTTAAAAGAAAAGCTTTCGAGTGATTTAATTATATAATCACTCCCCCCTAAAAATATCCCTTTTTCTTACGATCTTCCATCGATGTTTCAGAACGTTTATCGTCTGCCCGACCGCCACGTTCTGTCATTCGAGTAGTAGAAACTTCTTCGATAATTTTTTCTAAACTATCCGCTTCAGATTCCCAAACGCCTGTACACGTTACATCACCAATCGTACGGCAACGAACCATCATTTCCATCACCTCTTCGCCCTCTTTTCTTTCAATAAATTCAGATTCCGCCAACAAAATACCGTCTCTTCTAAATACATTTCTTTTATGAGCAAAATACAAACTCGGCAACTCCACTTTTTCCATTGCTAAATATTGCCAAACGTCTAATTCTGTCCAGTTAGAAATAGGAAATATCCGAAAATGCTCTCCAAACTGTTTCTTGCCGTTAAAAATATTCCACAACTCTGGCCGCTGATTTTTTGGATCCCATTGACCAAATTCGTCCCGATGTGAAAAGAAGCGTTCCTTTGCGCGTGCTTTTTCCTCATCTCGACGTGCACCACCCATTGCAGCATCATATTTACCCTGTTCTAATGCTTCTAGTAAAGCCACGGTTTGCAAACCATTTCGACTTGCGTTAATCCCTTTTTCTTCACGCACCATGCCTTTATCAATCGCTTCCTGAACTGAGCCAACGATTAATTTTGCGCCAATCTTCTCTACCAAATTGTCTCGGTATTCAATTGTTTCAGTAAAATTATGTCCCGTATCAACGTGCAATAACGGAAAGGGTATTTTACTAGGATAAAACGCCTTTTGCGCTAAATACACCATCAAAATGGAGTCTTTTCCTCCCGAAAACATCAGGACAGGATTCTCAAACTGAGCAGCAACCTCTCGCAAGACAAAGATGGATTCTGCTTCCAGTTCTTT
>CAYUNA010000896.1:0-2201 GCA_964445895.1 uncultured Saprospiraceae bacterium
CCGCCCGAAGAACCACCGCCCCATGAGCCGCCACCGCCGCCACCACTACTAAAGCCACCGCCGCCACTGCTACGTTGTTTTTTAGGAATCGTTCTTTCGATGATATTTTGGTAGCCGCAATTTTTACATTCGTAGATAATTTCTGCAATACCCGAACGGCGATAAGTCGCTGATTCAACCACCAAAGTATGCGCGTGAAAATACGTTTTAAAGCTACATTTCACGCAAGGTTTATACTTTGAAAAGCGGTCAGCGTATCGCAAAATTAGCAAATCATCGCCATCTTCATCCACCCAAACATCATAATCCACTGAGCCAATTTCTTCTTCCATAATATGTCCTTGTTCCAAAGAGTCATCTTCTTCCTCCTCCGATAATTTGCGCATCGGGTTGCCATTCTTTTTGCTAAAACGCTCGTGATTACGGAGTTTTTTCAACAAATTGCCAATCAAAAAGTACGCTAAAATGTAGGGAATCGGAAACGGAATCATAAACCACCAACCGTGAATCGGGCGAATACTCATGTATTTATCGTACAAATCTTCCTTATTCATCATCGTCAATAAAATCCAGATAATGAGTCCTAAGTGAAAAATCAAATTGACAATAATATAGATATACAACGGCGGAAAACCACTACCGCTATCGTCATAAATGCGTTCGTTGTGTTGAAATTCGGCGACTGTTTCGGGATTTTCTAATATTTCCTGAAACTTGACCAAAGCTGCTGCGATACCCGTTCCATAGTTGCTCAATTTGAAATGAGGCACTAACTCTTGCATGCCTACACGGTAGCAGATGGCGTCGGGCAGCACCGCTTCTGTCCCCAATCCAGTTTCAAACTCCGTTCGTCGCTGGTCCATGACCGTTAAAATCAGTAGCCCGTTATCCGCATTTTTTTGCCCGATACCCCATTTATTGAATAGGGCAGTGGAGAATTCTTTTGGATTTTCTTCCCCAATCGACGGCAACATCACGACTGCTATCTGCGCGCCCGATACGCTTTCAATATTGCCAATGATGCTGTTGATTTTAGAAACCTCTCCCGCCGATAAATAATTTTGTGGGTCACTGACAAAGCCACCACCGAAGCCTGATTTTGGGTCAGGAACGTTGTCGAGGGTATAGTTTTGTGCAAAGCTGGTGATATTTAAAAATAGGAGGAAAAATATTCCAATAAAGTGATTGTTTTTGAGTCTGGTCATTTCTGTTTTTTAAGTAGGTCTTTTGCTATTCCTGGTTCAGTTCCTAATTCTTTTTTAATTTTGAAACCTGCCAAACATCCCATTCTTCTGGTAGCAAAAGTAGTGCAAATAGTAACATCCCTCGATACATGACGTGCGATAAATCCCAAATACCGTCTTGCAGTCCATGCCCGAATGCAACGATTAGCAGCACTAAACTGACGGCGTATAGCACCCAATTTCGGAATAATCCGATGATTAACAATAATCCGCCAATCAATTCGACGTAGGTAGTAAAATAGGCGGCGAATAGCACCAAAAACTTTGGCAACAAAGCTTCGTAAGGCTCAAACATATTCTTATACAGCCCGTCGATAGTGAATTTGAAAACCTTTGCGTAGCCCTGCATAAATAAGATTAACCCGAGGAGAACGCGCATGGTGAAAACGGCGATTGTTTGATTTAAAGTTGACTGCATTATCTGATTATTTCAATTTAAAAATGGTGATTACTGAAATTTTGGTTTGGTGAAAAATGCTAGGACAAATGCCAAAAAAAATAGGCTATGTAAAACAGTTGAAGGCGGAATAAAATACTTGAAATTAACGATGACCATTAAACCCCAGGTGACTATATTGATAAGGACAAATGAACGATACTGACCAAGCGGCATTCCACTCCGACCTATTAAAACATTAGTAAAACTTGCAAATAAAAGAAAGACGGAATAACCAATACCTAAGCCTGTTAGTAGTTCTTGATTACTTTGTAGATAAATTTCAAACCTATCCCATTTATACAAATGGGTAAGTTCAAGTAGCTTTTCTGCACTAGGATTGTCCGCTGCAAGATACAAGAAATCTAAAGTAATTACTCCAAATATTATTGCCGTCAAAAACTGCAACGCACCCCCAATTTTATAAAATAACTCCGAATGCATAAAAATGATGATTGTTTAAAGAATAAGTACAGTGTGTAAAAACTTTCTTTACGTTTTGCTCGGCGGCTAAAGCCGCC
>CAYUNA010000897.1:0-2200 GCA_964445895.1 uncultured Saprospiraceae bacterium
CTGTAATGAATTATAAAACACTTTTTCCGTCAACTCAGACCACGCTCGCGCTTTAGTTCTAAAGGAATCATAGGAATCATAAACCTTTTTGGCAAATGGGTCATTAGCTGTCATTTCAGCAATTAATTCATCGGTATAGCCGCGCAAGGTTGTTAGAATTTCATCAGAAAACGTACGAATTTCAGCATCGGATTCTGCTAAAATACGTTCTAAATACAAGGTATTCTTCGCTTCAAACTCCGAAAGCATCCAATGGTTTAATTTTAAAGAAGCTGCCTCAATGATGAGCTGTAAATCTTTGGGTAGTGCATCAAACTTTGCTTTATTGACGATATTTTCGAGGATAGTACCGGGTTCGTGCCAACCTGGGGCATAGTAATATTTGGCGATTTGGTGGAAACCCATTTTATAATCATGATAAGGGCCAATCCATTCCGTAGCATCAATTACACCACGTTCTAAGCTGGTATAGAGCTCCCCGCCGGCTATCAAAACGGGAGAACCGCCAGCTTTTGCCAAAACCTTACCACCGAGTCCAGGCATCCGCATTTTCAATCCTTTGAAATCTTCAATCGTATTGATTTCTTTATTGAACCAACCGCCCATTTGCACCCCCGTATTGCCCCCTGCAAAGGGCACCAAATTGTAGCTGGCATAGCATTCATTCCACAACGCCTGCCCGCCTGCATTGAGCAACCATGCGTTGACTTGCTGGGCATTCATGCCAAATGGAACGGAAGCAAAAAACTGTGCCGCAGGGATTTTGCCAGCCCAATAATAAGCACATCCACTGCCCATCTCTGCCGCACCACTCCGCACTGCATCAAAGACTTCCAGAGCAGGAACCAGCTCACCACCACCAAATACTTTTATTCTCATCCGACCACCTGACATTTCCTCAACCCATTGAGCAAATAGGTTACAACCTTCCCCCAATACAGGAAAATTGGGTGGCCAAGTCGTTACCATTTTCCATTCATAGGTTTTACCTGAGATGACATTTGGCGCGGCGATTTCTTGTAATCCTTCTTGTCCCAAACAAGCACGAATCGCCAAGGGCAAACCTATCGTTCCTACTGCAATCCCTTTAAAAAAGTCTTTACGCTTCATTTATTTGAAAATAATATGATGTTTTTACAAAAAATTTATGGGCAAGATATAGAATTTATATAGGTATAAAAAGTAATTTTTCAAATTTAAATTAATCGTATTTTAAAATCAAATAGTGTATACTTTAAGGCCCAGACACTTAAAGCATGTGTAGTTTTTCTACTTCCTGAAAACCAAGCATTTAAAAACTTGACTTTGAATCATTGATTTTCAGTTCATATAAAAAATAGACATGCTCTTACTATGCTTTTGGCAATCGGATAATCCCTACGGCATTGAACACTCGAATTATGCCATAAACTGGATCTAATTCAAACCAACGAAAACCAAAATTAGGGCTATTGCCACGTTTATGATGATTGTTGTGGTAGCTTTCGCCCAACATCAAAAAGTCTAACGGTAAGAGATTTTTAGAAGTATTGTTGACTTCAAAATTAGTATAACCATATTTATGAGCAAACCAATTGATAACCGCTCCGTGAATTGGTCCCATCAAAAAATGAATCGGCAATAACAAATACATCCACCATTGCGTAGCAAAAATCAGGTAAAAACCAATGTAAAACAATCCCCAAAAAATTCGAGAACCCCAATGTCCAGCCATCGCATCAAATGACCTCCATTCAGGCATATCCTTCGTAAATTGTGGTTCTAATGCTACTCGTCCAAACAAGATATTATTGTAAACATCGCGGGTTCGCAACATCATTTTCATCATCGTTTCATCATAACTGGGCGAGTGCGGGTCTAATTCCGTATCCGTGTACGCATGATGCTGCCGATGCAAAACACCATATACATAAGGACTCAAATACGATGACCCCTGCCCTATCCATGAACCTACAAAAAAGATTTTTTCCCACGTCTTAGACATGGTAAACATTTGATGGGCTGCATAACGATGATGAAAAAAGGTTTGAAAAAAAAGGGAAAAATACCAATGAAAAATAAGAAATAGGATGATTATCATAGTTGTTGATTGATTTAAAATATAGGCTCAAAGGTAGTAAGAAAAAAGAAGTCTGCTAAATTATGGTTTCAGCAAGCAATCATTTTAATAATTTTTAAAACTTAAAACTAATTACCGTGT
>CAYUNA010000898.1:0-2197 GCA_964445895.1 uncultured Saprospiraceae bacterium
AAAAACGGCTGCTTAGTTAACTTAACTACGTGTCCGACGTCGTGACGAAGACCAATACGGTGTATTATCCTAAAATTGCCTTACACCAAAAAAATATAGGATATGAAGAATAGGCTTAGGAGTAAGTCACTCTAATTGTTCATCCTCTCCACCGGTAAAGTACATTTTCATTAATACCAAAAGAACTTGATAATGACGGAATACTCCGACCAAATTTGTGCAATTCAAGTATCTTCGACTTAAATTCTGCATCGTAACGACGACGTTTTCTTGATGCCTTTTCTTCTTTCACAAGAACACAAAGTTAAGAGAGTTTCGTATCCTGATTTATTAACATACCTCACTATAAACCTTATTACGTAAAAGTTAGAAAATGTATAAAGTTTTATATAGTTTTTAATCACGGTGACTTGTGAGCATACCGTTGGTGCATTGTATTGTGTAATAAAAGTTTAGTGCTCAATTCGTATTTTACAATAAAAGCACTTATTTTTCGCCTAAAATCAGATAGGTTTGTTTTTTACAGCAAAACGCAATACACAGAAGATGATACCAAAAAAAAATAAGTTACATCAAATCATTCAATCACTAACGAAATCGGAAAAGCGATATTTCAAGCTGTATAGCAATCAAAGTACACCTGAAAAAGAAAAAAACTATATTAAGTTGTTCGATACACTCGAAAAAATGGAAGAATACTCCGAGGAAGAATTAATCGAAAATCTTATTAAAGAAAACGTAAGTGCGAAGTATTTAGCAGCAGATAAAAATCATCTATATAATCTTATTTTGCGTAGCCTGCGAAATTTTCACACCTCTCGAACAAGTCGTTTAAAAGTCAAAGAATGCATAGAGTATGCTGAAATTTTATTAGACAAAGGACTCAAAGATCAGGCATTACAACAGTTACAGAAGGGCCTTAAAATTGCCAAACATTACGATTTAATATCTTATCTTCCTGAAATATTACGATTAGAACGTAAAATTACGGGACTGCCCATAAAGAAAAAAGACCTTCAAAAACAGTATGATTCGTATAAAAATGCTTTAACAAAATTAGAAAATTTCAATGAGTACGACTTTTTGCATAGCCGTACTAACTTTGTCCGCCGAAAAGTAGGAAAAACGCGAAATCCAGCAGAGTTGGAATTATTTCGGGATGTATTGAATCATCCTCTTACTCAGAATAATCAAGCGCTTTCTTTCTTTTCCGAAATTCGTTTTCATCAAATTTGGGCGAGTTATTATTATTCAAAAAATGATTGGCAAAAAGAGTATGAACACAATAAATTGTTACTTGACTTAATGTCAAATAAAAGTGAATTTTTAGAAGAATATCCACTTGAATATGCATCTACGTTTAGCCGCGTACTGATTTTGACGAAAAAAGCCGCACCAGAAAATTACCTTGCTACCTTGCGTAGCTTTAGAGAAATACCCGCCAAGACGGTAAGGCATCAGCGACAAGTAAAGTCTTTGGTTGAATGCCTAGCATATAGTACAGAATTTGTTCGAATGATTCAGCAGGGGCTATTTGATGAAGCAGCATCACTCGTTCCTGAATTCAAACAATTCTTAATGGATTATGATGATTTGATTGAAGAAGCATTTAAAATGAATTCTTATTATAAATTTGCTTATGTCTATATTGGTTTGGATAATTATTCCAGGGCGTTGGATTATATCAATATCGTTTTAAATGAATTTGATGAAAAGTTACGCCCAGATATTTATAGATATTCCAAAATTTTATCGGTTATCATTCATTTAGAATTGGGCAATACTACCCTACTTCCTTACATTTCAAAGTCAACGCTTCATTATTTAAAAAGCCGTAAAAAACTCTTTAAAACAGAAAAATTATTAATGGATTTTATCAAAAAAATTAAACCCGAAATCAATAATATCCATGCTTGGAAAAAACATTTACCCAATTTGCGGGGTGAATTTCTCAAAGTTTTTGAAGAACCAAATGAGCGAAATTCATTGCAGTATTTCGATTTTATAACTTGGTTGGATAGTAAGATTGAAGGTAAGAGTTTTATAGAGTTAAAACAAAATTTATAAGAAAAGAACAAGTACACTGTAACAAAAGTTTCTTTGGTTTTTAAGGAGGGAGAAAATTGCAAGTTTTCGACCTCTAATAAAAACAATGCGCGTTGCCTGCGGCAACGCGGGTGGGGTTCTTGAGGATGAA
>CAYUNA010000899.1:0-2195 GCA_964445895.1 uncultured Saprospiraceae bacterium
AAAAAAATAACAATAAAATTTCTACTCATCACTCCAACCATTTACTGTTCCAGGCGTTTTCCATCTTTTACATTCGAAAAACTCGAATTTAAAATTTACATCATCGAGTCAATCGAATCAACTATTACATGAAACGAAGCGAAATTTTATTAATTATCACGCTGGCTGCTGTACAATTTACGCATATATTAGATGTGATGATTATCATGCCATTGGGCAAACAGTTTATGGAAATATTTGAAATTTCGCCGGCAGAGTTTTCTTTTATTGTTTCTATTTATGCCTATGCAGCGGCAATTTCTGGTTTTTTTAGCGCGTTTTTTCTCGACCGTTTTGATAGAAAGAAAGCCATGTTATTTCTTTATTTTGGTTTTACCATTTCTACTTTTGCCTGCGCAATGGCGCCTGATTATCTATTCTTATTAGCAGCCCGAACCATTTCGGGAGCATTTGGTGGAGTAATGACAGCGGTAATTTTGTCAATTATTGGAGATGTCTTTCCTTATGAAAAACGTGGTCAAGCGACGGGTTATGTAATGATGGCTTTTTCTGTGGCGTCTGTTATTGGCGTACCTTCAGGCATCTATATTGCAGCTAAATATGATTGGAGAATGACGTTTATTGTAGTTGGAGCGATTGCTTCGATATTTCTGGTCTTTATTTACTTTTTTTTACCTTCCATGACGGGACACCTGACAAAGGGAAAAGCAGAAAAGAATCCAATCAAAATACTGCGGCCTATTTTTACGGACAATAATCAATTGAGCGCCTTGTTGTTTTCTATGACCTTAATATTCGGGCATTTTGCAATCATCCCTTTTATCGCACCGTACATGCAATTTAACATTGGGTTTACGGATGAAGAAATATCGTATATTTATTTCGTTGGCGGACTATTTTCGGTTGTTTGTTTACCTGTGGTGGGCAATATAGCGGATAAATTTGGAAAAAAGCAAGTATTTACTATCGGGACAATTTTGGCGATTGGTTCAATTATTTGGATTACAAATTTGCAGACAGAATTGATTTGGATAGCTTTGATGGCTACATCTTCCTACTTTGTTGCGAGTGGGAGTCGAAACGTACCTGCTACCGCGATTGTTACTTCGGTGGTACAGCCCGAAACCCGCGGTAGTTTTATGAGTATTCGGACTTCTGTCAATCAATTTGCCATCGGAGCGTCGGCGCAGATTGCCGGGTTGATTATTATTGAAAATGCAGATGGAACACTCGGAAACTATCCCTATGTTGGGTTTTTTGCAATTGGAATGAGTTTGATTGCATTGACAATGGTTTATCGACTACGGATAGTGAGTTAACAAAACGCTTGCCTCTTAAAAACCCCATCGTGGTGGTTCAAATTTTAAATAATAAACTGAGGGTTTTCGTTAAGAAATGTAGGAATTCGGGACATTATTCATTCGTATTGGCTAAGGTTTAAGAGATGAATCGCGCAACTTTCGTGATTACCGACCGTCAACGCAAACGCTTGTTTTACTTTTTTTCCATTGGCATAAGTGGCTGGTTTCCACTTGGGCATATTGCAAATGGTGTCTAACAATAAGTTGTCGACATCTTTATTTTTTGATGGCCAATACATATCTGCATTGACGATTTCGCCCGTTTCTGTTACGGTAAATTTTAGAATCGCCAAAGCATATCCTTCAAAAACGTCAGCAGGAATTTTATCAATTGCATTTACCTTCAAATATTGCTTTAATTGCGTTTGTCCACCAGGATATGCAGCGTTATTTTCTGGTTTAATTTTAAAGGTAAAACCAAAATCTTTTACATCATTGTGCGACAACGTATTTTCTGGCATGTAGAGCATTTTTACCGAAATGTCTGAACCCACATCAGCCAATTGTATGAGGTCTTTTTGCTCTTGCGTCAGGGTATCATTTTGACCAAGGGCTTTCTTTAATTGTCCTTGACAAACAGCTGAAAATTCTACAGAAATAAAGGTTCTAATCCAAGAAGATTTATAATGGCGATTGATGTCTATGATGGTTTCAACTGCGGGTAATTCTTCTTTTGACATCGAAAATGGAGGAGGAGTAATATTGACCTCGTAGCTCAATTCACTGACAATAGTATCTTGAGCAAAACTTAGCATGGTGAAATTTAAGAGGAATAGGATTAGGATATTCTTTTTCATTTTAGGCTTTTTTTTAGGAATATTGAAAATTTAAGTT
>CAYUNA010000900.1:0-2194 GCA_964445895.1 uncultured Saprospiraceae bacterium
TTGTTTGTAAATAAGAAACACGTATATGAAAATAAGTCTATAGTACTTGAAAACATTTATAGTGCTGATAAATCAATCGGAGTTGGAGGGACAGAGAGCGTTTGTAAGAACGCTTTATGTCTCTCAATACTCACCTCTATTGGCAATGTGCATTTTTTTTTGAAGCTCGAAAATCTTTAGCTCATTGTCTAATCTCCCAACCACTACGAGGCACTTAACATCAGTTTATAATTTAAAATTCAATATCCCTGCAAATCCAACTCCTTCGCGTAACTCAAATTCACCCATTTCTTCATCTTCTTCTGTATCACCTTAAAATGGTGTAAATCTGCTTCAGTTACCAAAGAAATCGCTTCTCCCGCATTTTCCGCCCGTCCCGTTCTGCCAATTCGGTGAATGTAATCTTTCGGCGAACGAGGCAATTCATAATTGATGACATGAGGCAAAAACTCAATATCAATTCCCCGTGAAAGCAAGTCAGTGGTCACCAAAACGTCCAATTTTCCCGTTTTAAATAAATGCAACGCTTCCGTTCGTGCGCCCTGGCTTTTTTTACTATGAATTGCCATCGCCATCACACCGTTTTTCTTGAGTTTATCTACAACATTATTGGCTTTGTAAACCGAAGATGTAAACACTAAAACCTGTTCCATATTTTGTTCCCGAATCAAATAGCGCAGTAATGGCCCCTTGCGTTCATCCGTTACCAACCAGGCAGATTGAGTGATTAAATCAATGTGGTTTTCGGGTGGTTCAATTTTTACAATGGTGGGATTATTCAGCAAAATATCCTGAATATTTGCCACATCTTTGCTTAAAGTGGCAGAAAACAGCAAATTTTGCCGCTTTTTGGGTAAAAAACTCAAGATTTTGTGCAATTCGTCCTTAAAACCCTTATTCAATAATTTATCTGCTTCATCCAAAATCAACGTCTGCACATCGCGTAAACTCACCGCATTTGACTCGACCAATTCAATCAATCGTCCAGGAGTCGCTACGAGAATATGCGTGTTTTGCAACGCCTTCATCTGTGGATTTATAGACACACCGCCATACACCGCCAACGACTTCACACGTTCTGGTAGCACCTTATTAAATTGCCAAAAAACTTCATTGATTTGTACTGCCAACTCTCGTGTTGGTACAACCACCAAGACTTTCACTTGCCGATTTCTTAGCCGCGTATCTTTTTGCAAATTGGTCAAAACAGGCAATACAAAACTCACTGTCTTCCCCGACCCCGTTTGCGCAATTCCCAATACATCTTTTTCTGTCAAGACAATAGGAATCGCCGCCTCTTGAATCGGTGTTGGTTTTGTGATATTTTGTTCCGCTAATACTTTTTGAAACGCAGCGGGTAAACCTAAAGCAGTAAATGGCATATATAGATAGTATTGTTTTTTCCGCAAAACTAACCTTTTTATGTCGAATAAAAGTAGTTGTTTTTATGTCATAATTTCACCATTCTTTTCCGATTGCATCAAAAAATTACGCTGTTCCACTTATTTCGGCTAATTTCACCCATCATTCTTAACAAAAAATTGGGGCTACCGACAAAGCCATAAGTACCCGAACATAATTCTACATTCTAAATTAAACAATATGGCGTTAGTTGACCACATGCTGGATGCCCCTTCCTACGGTTGGGCAGATGAAAAAGGAAATTTAGTAAAGCCGTCTGCCAAACAGCTTTTCTCAGAATTTTTCACCCGTTTGAATATTTTTAAATCCAAAAAGAACTGGCTAGGTTTCGTTAGTTGGCTATGGATTGTAATGCTTGCGCCATTTTTGGTGGTATTTTTCATCAAATATTTTAGTTGGAAATTATTAGCGGCGGGCTTCGTTTATAGCATGGTTTTTATGGGCTGTCACGGGACGATTTGGTATCACCGCTATGCAACACATCGAGCATTTCACTTCAATAGTCCGATTTGGAAATTTATTACTCGAAACTTGGTGATTAAGGTGATTTTGGAGGAAGCTTACGTTGTTTCACACCATGTTCATCATTCTAAATCTGAAAAACCAGGTGACCCTTACAACTGCCTGGCAGGTGGTTTGTATTGTTTCTTAGCAGATGTAAATCATCAAAAAATTGCGCAGGATTTAAGTGAAAAAGATTATGCGAAAGTGAGTGGATTTTTGAATCACACGGGCATGTATCGCAATACTTACGAGGAATATCAAAAATGGG
>CAYUNA010000901.1:0-2179 GCA_964445895.1 uncultured Saprospiraceae bacterium
TCGAAAATTTGCAATTTTCTCCCTCCTTAAAAACCAAAGAAACTTTTGCTACACTATCTTAAGAAAGCTGCTATAATGCTTATACGTGCCATGTGGTAGTTACCGCATGACTGTCACCGTTCCCGTTTTCACCAAATCTTCTGTTTTGCAACGATAGGCAATTTTATACACAAAAGTATTGGAATTCACAGGATTCCCCTGATATAAACCATCCCACTGCGCATTTGTTTCGTCACTTGCGAAAACAATATTGCCCCAGCGGTCAAAAATTTCAAAGGAATATAATTCTGTAATTACTACTGCATTACTGATACCAAACACATCGTTGAGTCCATCTCCATTAGGTGTAAAAGCTGTCGGTAAAAACAATTCCGTACAATCCAAATCATTTGGGTCAATGACCGTAATCAATAATGAATCGTTCGTAGAACAAAAGGCATCTGAAAAAGTGGCGTAATAAACCGTTGTCATTGTTGGAGAAATAATTGGATTGGTATCATCTTCCTGTCCAGAAGGAATCCCTGTTGTAGGCGTCCAATCTACATCAACATCAGGGCATTTGGACGTAATAAATCCTTCAACAGAACCACCCAAAAAGATAGTGGTATCCTTGACACCTAACGAAAACTTACCATTGCCAATTTTTTCTGGAGCGAGATAGGCTGCTCGTACTTGGTCGGCAGACATCGCATTTTGAAAAAAGTCAACCTCATCTAACCAGCCGTCAAAATGAAAGTCATTAGGACAATCCGATGCCCCTAATTTTAAAACATTGTCATCATCTTCTAAATCCACTCGTTCGCCACCTGACGCAATTTTCTGAGTTAAAAATTCACCGTTGGCATACAATCGCGTTCGGTCATTGGCACGAGTAATCACTACATGATTCCAACAATTATTGCCTGGAATCGTATCGAGAAGAGAGCCAATATTATCACCATCTTCGACCATCGTTACATTCAAAATTTTGGAAGAAGGACGGTAGCTGACACTGAATTTATTTTCAAATTTACAACTATCTTGATTCGCCATAATAATCATCGGAACAGGAGAATCTATGTCTCGAACCTTAAAATAAAAGCTAATCGTAAAATCTTGCTTCCGAAATAGCCCCGAAACATCACCCGATAAAATCACTTCATCGTCCCCACCATCAAACTCTAAGGCGCGTCCTTTCACTCCACAATCACAAGTTGGGTCGCCAATTGGAAATGCAAAATTGCTCCCAACCGAGGAGGTCACAATACAGGTATCTTGTCGGTCAAAGCTAAATTTGGCGCGCTCCAAAAGCGTCTGTGCGACCATCTGTGAGGATAAACCGATTAATACAAATAGTAAAAAACTATATTTTTTCATGAAAATTGATTCGAGTTGCGAATTGCGAGTTGCGGGTTAATGCAAGATAGCAATTGGAGCAACTATTTTTATATTGGAAAACAAATGATTTGACCCGACAAAAAATCAAAATGATTACTTCTGAAAGAAAAAATCCGTGGTGCGTGCGGACAGAAATTCGCTATTGAACCTGGAAAAAATAATTCATATTAGGGAGTAGGGAAATAATAACCTACTTCTCTTAAGTGCCTCGCAGTAATTAATTCGGTAATTTTTGTCGAATCAAGTGAAAACAAATACTAAACGCAATAAATATCGCAATATTTTAGCCAAATAGATTTCCTAAGCCCGGAGGCAACATATCTTTCAATAAACTTTGCGTTTCGACTCCTGCTTTCTCTTCTGCCAACTCTAAGGCGCGGTTGATAGCAACCAATAATAAGTCTTCCAATTCCTCCTTATCTGTCAAGTCCATTTTGGTTTCGTCAATGGAGATATTGGTAATTTGTTTATCTGCGGAGGCTTGTACTTTTATTGCGCCGTCGCCTGCTTCAGCTTCGACCAAAATGCCCGCTAATTTTTCTTGCATGGCAGCTTGCTGTTCTTCCATGTTGCCCATTAAATTATCAAACATAACTTTTTCAATTAAAATTTAAAAAATGTAGAATTAAGCATGGTCTATCGTTTTAAAATGAAAACACAATGCTTTACTCTTTTCTAAAAAATGCAAAGGTAGGAGATTTTTTTGAGTGAGTAGTTGGTTTTAAAAAACAATACAGGTATTTTAATATCTACGGTATGCACACATCTCGACTTGGTCATTAATTTTATGATTTGCCAAATA
>CAYUNA010000902.1:0-2167 GCA_964445895.1 uncultured Saprospiraceae bacterium
TGATACAAATCAACAAGGGTTTGATTTTTATTGAAATACGGAGACAATAGAAATTTTCTTAATTTATTTTGCTCATATTTGTCAAAATACTCAAGTATGGAATAGAGTTTGCTGTTGTGCATATATGAAGTCTTAATTTTGTCATTCTGAACAAAGCAGAGGAATACGGATGGGCAATCCTACCAAATTCCTCCACTTCAATTCGAATGACAAAATTAACTAATTTGAGCCATATTAACAATCTTTTATACGAATCCATTTTCTGAAAAAGTTTTGAAAAAAGAGGAGTGTGTAAATTTTGTTATGTGCCCATTTTGACTGTTTTTACCCCAAAATTGATATAAAATCAATTATTCCTAAAAATAAACATTTTTATTTTTGGGATATAATAAATTTATGCGTATCATTGTACCAAGAATATGAAAATCGATTGTTTGCTTTTTCCACAACACAAATTTTTATTTTTTTCGCAGACAGTCAACCACGTTTTAGCAATGTTTTAAATTTTTATTGATTATAACTTTTTTCTGATAAATGATGCTTTCACACCCTAATGTCAATCATCAATTAACAGACTAAATATATAGTTATTTAATCCACGATCCATGAATATACTATTACTCCGGAAAAAAATTACTCACCTGGCCGTAGCATTGTTGCTATGTTGCTTTGCCTTACCTGGGGTGGCGCAAAACTATCACGAACTGACAGTTTTGAGAAATACCACCATTTCCTTTTCTTTCGATAATTATAGTTCTATTTCTTTGAATGCTCCTTCTATACAAGAGCAGGCTCAGAATGGTGTGGTTGTGTTTAATCCAACCAGCAATAATGGTCAAAAAGGAATTGCGAATAGTTATCCTACACTCAATACTATCGAATATACGCCAGATGCAGACTTCTTAGGGGAAGATGTATTTTTGATTCGTTACCGAAAGCAGATTGGCTCAAGCAGTGCAACTTGGAGTACCAAAACGTTCCATGTGAATGTTGTGCCTTCTTCAATTATTGCTAATAATGATTATGCAACGTTGGCAAATGCTTCAAGTATTACTATAGATGTACTGGATAATGATTTTAGTAATGGAACAGATTTAGAAATTAGAACAGTTCCCGTTACCAATAATGGAACGGTTGAATTGATTGAGAATAATACGAAAATTGTTTTTACACCAGAAGCTGGATTCTCTGGTATTGCAGACTTTAATTATGTAATTTGTGATGGACAAGGAGCTTGTGATGGTGCGGTAGTTAATATATGTGTATTGGGCGGTAGCTCAGATTATGAAAAATTAGAAATTTTTACCAAAGAGGATACACCACAAGTGGTTATTGCTGCTTTGGAAGGATTCTCTGTAACGAGTGCTCCGCAAAATGGAACCGTTATTGATACTTCAGGTGTTTGGGTCTATCATCCAAATCTTAACTTTGATGGTGTTGATAATTTTACTTTAGAAGGTAATGGTTTTACTCAAGAAATACAGGTTACTGTTTTAAACGCACCAACTCCGAATACTTTTGTTAAAGATGATACTTATTTTTTAGCAGTTGATGGTGAAGGTGTTTTCTTTCCATTAGAAAATGATTTGGGTAGTTCGGCTTATGGTGCAGTAGCATTGAATCAACCGGCTACAAACGGTAGTGTCAGTTATGACAATTCAACACAAAGTTTCTACTACGTTCCGAATCCGGGTTTTACAGGAGTTGATGAATTTCAGTACCGAGCAAAGCCGGGCGGAAGTTTTTATTTCGAATATGGAACAGTACAGGTAGTCGTGAGCAATCAAGCACCTGCTAATGTGAATTACCAGATAGTGACGCCAGTTGGTACACCAATGGTTATTTCTTATAATATTCCAATCGAAGACTATATATATACAGACTTTGAGGATGCAGAATTGAACAATGGTACTTTAGCATATTACGAAGGACAAACGACACAAACAATTAATGGTCAGGAAGTGTCTGGCTACAATATGTTGGTTTATACGCCAAACGCAGGTGTGCAGTCAGGTACGGATGCGTTTGAATATCAATATTGCGCAGGTGGTGATTATAGCGATTGTCACTTAGTAAAAATAAATGTAACAATTGAAGCTATCAGTGCAGCGACCAATGATTTTTGTGTTGGTGCGGAATGTGTTTGGACTGGAGATACCAATACAGA
>CAYUNA010000903.1:0-2167 GCA_964445895.1 uncultured Saprospiraceae bacterium
GCAAAACGGTTTGCAAAAACCGTTTTGCTCCCTTAACACCCCACCGCCCCGCGCCCGCGGCGCGGGGCAGTGAGGTGTTTGAAGCTCGAAAATCTTGCGATTTTCTCGCTTCTCATAGTTAAAAGAAACTTACTTTACACGGTATTAAATTCTATTCCCCAGAACTTGTCAAAAAGCCTTTCCGTTACAACTCATCCTTCAACTTCTCCAACGCCGCCCGTTCTTTTTTACTCAAACTATCCAGCCCTTCCCGCTTAATTTTTTCTAATAAATAGTCCAAACGAATGCGATTGATTTGAGATTTTTTGACTTTATGTTCCTGCTTTCGTTCTGCAAAATCAATTCCCCAATAATTATCAATCATCATAATTTCAGGCTTTTTGACCATCAAAATCAGGAAAGCTACTGACGGGACAACAATCAATAAAATTATCCACCAATTCGTTTTTAAAATTGAGGGCTGCATGGCCATCGTCAAAAAAACGCCGCACAAACCACCACCTAAATGCGCGTCGTGACCAATGTTGCCCCACGATTTTTTTATCCCAAAGATAGACAGCAAGACAAAGGCAATCGCCAAAATCCAACGCGGAATAGATGCATCTGAAAATGGAATATTGAATCGTGCTTCTGGAAATAAAACTACCGATGCTAACAAAACTCCACAAACTGCACCCGATGCACCCAACGCTCGATAATCACCATGGTTTCGATGAATATACAGGGCTAAGAGGTCGCCACCAAGTAGAGAGACAAAATAAATTAAGAGAAAATTTGTCGCACCGAGTGTGCTCTGCATGAAATAGCTAAAAGCCAATAAAGTGCCCATATTAAAGCCAAAATGAATCCAATTGGCATGCAAAAAACCAGAAGTAAAAATGCGGCGATACTCTTTATCAATCAGGATTTTATCAACGTGAAAAAGGTTTTCTTCGAGGTATTGTTTATCCGTAAATCCTTTGTAGGTGAATAGTCCAGTAAGGAGAAAAATTAACGTGCCAACGAGATCAGAATTCGCCATGTTTTTGTGAGTTTTGGAGTAAAGATAAGGGTATTTGGCGATTTTTTAAATCGTAACTTTTCCGCGTAAGGCTTTCTTTTCTGAATTTCGCCGCTTTTTGGCCAACCGCGCTTTTTTATTCGCTCGAATTGGTCGGTACTTCCGTTTTTTCTCTGGAACAATTGCTTTTTGAAGCATTTTGACAAACTTATTCCAAGCCCGGGTTTTATTCAAAATCTGTGTTCGCTTCTCTTGACTAACAACAGATAATAAGCCATTTTTATTAATTTTTTTAGCTAATTTTTCCCTTGCGAATCTCTTTTCTTTGTCATTCAACACTTCCGAAGTAGCAATATCATACAACAATTCCACCTTCGTCTCCACCTTGTTGACGTGCTGACCACCGCTACCGCCGCTGCGGGCAGTCCGGAACTTAACTTCTTTCCTCAATTTTATAAAATCCATTGGTATTGTTTTCTTTTAGGAACGAAATAAGTGATTTTTAGTTCCCACTCATCAAAGAATCTAGTTCATTCATATCATGAAAAACGGGAATGTCCAGATGAGAATATTTGTTTTCGTGTCCTGTTGCCACATATGCCCATACGTCGAAACCGCCTGCAATTCCAGCCGCTACTCCCGACGGGCTATCCTCAATTACGGCACATTCATTTGGGGAAAACCCCATCGTTTCGGCCGCCCATAAAAATACCGCAGGATCAGGTTTCCATTTCTGAATGGTATACGCGCTAAAGATTTTTCCTTCAAATTTATCAATTAAACCAACAGTCGTGAGGTTGCCAACGATTTTTTCAACTGGACCACTTGATGCCACACAAAATGGTACTTCCAGGCGGTCTATCAAATCATGAATACCTGGAATTGGTTGCAGTTTTTCTTTAAATAACGTCGCTGTTCGTTCTCGATAATATTGCATTAGATTATCTGGAAGCCCAGTTTTTACCCGGTCGGAGATGTATTTAAAATTGGCGTCTAAATGTTTCCCCATAAATTCACTCAAAGCAAAATCAAGGTCAATGTTTAAACCTGCCCCGTTGGCCATTTCCACCAAAACCCCACAGGAAATCGCCTCTGAATCGACCAAAACACCGTCACAATCGAAGATGATGCATTTATATTTCATAAGATTTTCAATTTAAAAAAAAG
>CAYUNA010000904.1:0-2161 GCA_964445895.1 uncultured Saprospiraceae bacterium
CTCTCAAGAATGTCAATTTATTTATTTCGCGTTCCTAATAAAAATCTCCATCTTAAAACTTCCTTCCTTTTTCCAAATAATTTTCCCGTTCTTCGCCCAAAATTTCCACCATGCAAAAAATCCAGCAAGAACTCGAATCTGTTTTCAACCTCCTCACCCTCGAAAAAGAAGAAGATTTCCGTCAATACCGCGAAATCATTCAAAAACTTCCGTTGAAAGAACGTAAGGAAAAAGGCTATTCCTGGTATCCTGTCGAAGCAGTAAAAACGGGCTATACCATTGGCGACCGAGCGTTTGTAACTGTAGAAAAAACGGGGGATAAGGACACTTCGCACCTATTTCGTCCAGGCAAAACAGTGAGCTTATTTACGCAGCAGCCAGAGGTGAAAAATGCAGAAAAAACGGGTATTATTCAGTTTGTGGATAAGAATCGAATGAAAATTGTTTTAAATGCGAAAGACTTGCCCGATTGGTTAGGGTTGGGATTGTTGGGTGTGGATTTGATGTTTGACGACCGCACCTATCGGGAGATGGAATTGGCGATGAAAAAGGTAATGAAAGCGAAAGGCGACCGATTGGCAGAGTTGCGGGATGTGATTTTGGGGAAGGATGAAGCGCGCTTTTTGCCGATGGAAAATTATGTGGAAATTCCGCATCTGAATGACTCGCAAAATGAGGCAGTACGCAAGATTGTTTCGGCGCAAGATGTGGTGGCTGTACATGGACCTCCGGGCACGGGCAAGACGACGACGTTGGTATATGCGATTAAGCAACTGACGCAAACGGAAAAGGTGGTTTTGGTAACTGCGCCGAGCAATACAGCCGTAGATTTGTTGACAGAAAAGTTGGCAGAACAGGGCTTGAATGTTGTGCGGATGGGGAATATTTCGCGAGTAGATGAGAGCATTATTATGCATACTTTAGAATCGAAATTAGCGAATCATCCCGAAGCAAAAAACATTAAAAAAGTAAAGATTCAAGCCGCAGAATATCGACGAAAGGCACGGAAATTTAAGCGAAATTTTGGCTACGAAGAACGCAAGGAGCGCCAGCATTTGCATAAGCAAGCAAGCGAATTGGCGCAATGGGCGAATCAGTTGGAGGAACGTTTAATTGACCAGGTATTACACGGCGCGCAGGTGGTGACAGCGACTTTGGTGGGTGCGTCCAATCGGATGCTTGACCGTTTGAAATTTAAAACGGTCGTGATTGACGAAGCGGCACAAGCACTCGAACCGGGGACATGGATTCCCATTACAAAAGGCTCAAAAGTAGTCTTGGTGGGTGACCCATTTCAGTTGCCACCGACGGTGAAATCACGGGAGGCACAAAAAGGTGGATTTTCAGTAACGTTATTGGAAAAAGCGATTGAACGACTATCAGATGTTAGCCTTTTGAATACACAATATCGGATGCACGAGTCAATTATGGGCTTTTCTAATCAGCAATTTTATGATGGAAAACTGTTGGCAGCGGAAAGTGTAAAAAATCATCAATTGGCAGTGAAACAAGAGCATTCAATGGTGTTTATTGATACGGCTGGTTGTGGTTTTGAGGAGAAATTAAATCCACAGTTTAAGAGTCGTTACAATCCTGAAGAGTTTATGATTTTGTGTGAACACCTTTATCAATTGCGGCAAACGGTTGAAAGCAATGTCCAATTAGCAATGAACGATGAACAATTGGCAAAACAGCATCCTGATTGGTTTGATGCGGAAGGGGCGATGAAAAATGTGGTGGAAATTATGCCGCCAATTGCGATTATTTCGCCGTATCGAGAGCAAGTAATTCATATGAAACGGGCGATTGCGGAAGACCCGCTATTGCTGGATTTGCCGATTACGGTCAATACGGTTGATGGCTTTCAGGGACAGGAACGGGAGATTGTTTACATCTCGCTCGTCCGTTCGAATGGGAATGGCGAAATTGGTTTTTTAAAGGATTATCGGCGCATGAATGTGGCAATGACGCGGGCAAAAAAACTACTCGTGATGGTTGGCGATAGCGCGACGATTGGAGGACATGATTTTTATGAAAAATTGCTGGAATATGTGGAGACAAATGGAAGTTATCAGACGGGATGGGAGTATATGCAGTGAATGGAGTTAAGGAACGCGAATTAAATAAACTTCGGTTCTTGAAGGTTATTTAGTTCGCGTTC
>CAYUNA010000905.1:0-2141 GCA_964445895.1 uncultured Saprospiraceae bacterium
GTGCGGGCGGACAAAAGATAGCAAATGCACAAAATTCTATCTGATTTTTTAACCAAGGTAATTTGTGTACATACCATAGATATTAAGCAAACTGTAATCAAATTCCGCTGCTTTTTACTTGCTATTTTCTTATGCAAATGCCTCCCCTGCAACTTACGAACTGATGTTAAGTACGCGGACATATTTATTCGCAGACAAAAAACCTCATTTCATCCATTCCTTTCCACAACTAGACTAACTAAAATTTTTGAACCCAATTTTTCGTTTATCTTTGCGTCAAATACTCCTGACCCCTAAAAAGGAGTATTGCAATTTTTCATTTTAAGGGTCATTTAAAGAATAAATTATAACGAAGTTGAACAATTATTTTTTTTAATGCACCTTAAAACAAAAGATTTTCCAATTGTATTACTTAATGAACGGATTTGCTCTCCTTTAGGGGTCGGGGGTTGATACGATACCAATACACTTATTTACATGACTATTCTGATATTTCTAATTATCTCTTATATTTTATTAAGCATCAGCTTGATGAAAGTGTTTGAAAAAGCAGGCAAAGACCCGAAAAAAGCACTAATCCCAGGTGTTAATTTCGCAACGATGTGCGAATTGGTCGGTCGAAAAAAAATATACGCTCTTTGGTTACTTTTTCCAATTGTCAATATTTTTATTTTCACAGGCTTGTGTGTTGACTTGGCGCGGTCATTTGGACGACTGGATTTAAAAGATAGTGCATTGGCTGTAATTTATGCGCCAGCAATTTTTTACTCTATTGGCAAAAATAAAGAAGACAAATATTACGGTCCTGTTTTAGAACAAGAACGGCAATATTTTGCAAGCATCGAAGCGGCACGAGCAGCGAATAACGAAAGAGAAGTACGCAAGCTTGAACATAAAAACCCTTACACCAAATCTCAACCTCGTGAGTGGGTTGAAGCCATCGTTTTTGCAGTGTTTGCAGCAGCTTTTATCCGTATGTTTTTGATTGAAGCCTATACCATTCCGACCACTTCGATGGAAGGATCACTATTGGCTGGAGACTTTCTATTTGTCAGTAAAGCACACTACGGAATGCGTACACCAAAGACCGTAGCAATGGTGCCATTATTACACAATGTACTGCCTGTAATTGGGTCGGAATCTTATTTGGAAAATCCAAGTTTGCCGTTTTATCGGTTGCCAGCCATTGAAAAAATTGATGCAATGGACCCCGTAGTTTTCAACTATCCAGAAGGCGATAGCATCTATATGTATCCAGGTCGTACGTACAGCATTTACGACATTCGACGAAATGGTGGTGATGTGAAAAAATTTGACCGATTGTATGGTTTACGAACACGACCTGTAGACAAACGCGACCATTATATCAAGCGATGTGTAGGTATTCCGGGCGATTCGATTCAAGTGATTAATCGTCAACTATACCGCAATGGCAGCCCTGCACCTAACCCTGAACACCTCCAATTTAGATATAAAGTGATTGCCCCCGAAGGCATTAGTCAGCAGACTTTAGATGAATGGGGCGTACATTTTTCCATATCAGAAAGTAGTTGGGATGGCAATCAAGGCTTCTTGTTTTTAGACCAGGAAACGGTGGATAAAATTAAAGCAATCAGCCCTACCATTACCGTCGAGAACTTTCCGCGTCCTAACAACACTTTGTTTCCACACGATAAAAAAATCACTAATGGCTGGACAGTGGACAACTACGGTCCAATTTGGATTCCTAAAAAAGGTGCAACGGTCAAAATCACGCCTGCCACCATCGCTCCATATCGCCGTATTATTAGTGTGTATGAAGAGAATGATTTGGAAATCAAAGGTGGAAAAATCTATATCAACGGCACCGAAACGGATGAGTATACCTTCCAAATGGACTACTATTGGATGATGGGTGATAACCGCCACAATTCCGAAGATTCGCGGGTATGGGGTTACGTTCCGTTTGACCATGTGGTCGGAAAACCTTTGTTTATCTGGTTTTCTACCAAAAATGGTAATATCCGCAATGGGATTAATTGGGATAGAATTTTTACTTCTGCGAGTAAAATGTAGGAGGAATCTTGTTTTTTCAAGTAGAATTCCTACTTTTACAAGAATCTTTTTGCTTGTTCGAAATTTGAGTTTTTAAAATCAAAGCT
>CAYUNA010000906.1:0-2136 GCA_964445895.1 uncultured Saprospiraceae bacterium
CGAGGCGGCTTTAGCCGCCGAGCAAAACGTAAAGAAAGTTTTTACACACAGTATTCAATCACCGTTACTTATGGTAAATTATCTTGCCGTTACCTTATCTAACTCCGCCAGTTTTATCAAAAAATCATATTTAGTTAGGATTTTAGATAACTGGCTGGTTGTCAGCTGATTTTGTGCTTGTAATAATTGAATTAACAAAGCTTTATCGTTTTCATAGCGTATCTTAAACAGGTCATAACTTTTCTGTGCGCTACGTTCGGCGGCGTCCTCAGATAGCATTCGACTACGCAAAGATTGCAAGGCGTAATAGACTTGAATGACCTCAATTTCGACCTGTTGTTTGAGTTGCGATTCGTTATTAGCAAGGATATTTCGGTCAACGGCGACTTCCTCCAATCGTTTTTTGCGTTGTCCATTGTCAAACAAATTCACGTTCATTCCTAAGCCGATAGAGAATAACGGACCACCTTGTTCAAAATTGAAATTTTCAGTCTGAACACCCACGCCACCGCGCACACCTAAAGTGGGCAAGGCTTCCTTTTCAATGCGTTGTTCATTTAAAATATTGACTTGATTGGCAACGTTTATTTTTTCTAATTCAATGCGATGATTGAGGGCAGTTTGCGTTAATTTTTTTAAAGAAGAAGCGTTATCTGGGATTGTGTTTAACAAGTTTTCATCCACTAAAATTTCTGCATCGAGGTCTCTATTTAAAAGTAGGTTAAAAAAAGATTTAGACACTATATTTTGTTCCTGGAGGAGGGCTTTTTGACTCTTTAAATTTTCCAGCTGGAATTCGACATCATACACGATTTCATCAGTAGCTTTGTTAAATTTGACCAGTTTTTTGTTGAAAATAAGGACTTCCTGGAGTAATTTTTCGGATTCCTCTAAAATTCGCGAACCGTCCAGTGTTTTTAAATAATTAAAATAAGCAGTCTTGACTTGATACCGAATATCCTGTTCTTTCAACGTAATATCCAAGTCGTTGAATTGCAATAACTGCTTTTGAATTTTAATATTGTATCGAATCGAGCTAAAGATTAACGGCTGAGATACGGTAAACTGCGCATCAATAAAGTTATTTGGTGTCAATTGAATTTCTACGTTTTCTAAGTCAGTCGGAAACTGGTTAGACCCTGTCAATCCGTTCAATGCCATATTAGTTGGATTGAATAAATCGCCGATGGGAAAGTTCAGCGTTCGTCCCCCTTTTGCCAATAAATAGCTAGCGGCAAAATCTGCACTTGGTCCCATTTGTCGTTGTGCAATGTCGATTTTTGCCAATTGCTTAGTTCGCTCCAACTGTGTATTCTGGATGGTCAGGTTTTTCTCCAATGCCTGGTTGACATAAGTTTTGAGGATAGAATTTTGTGAAAAACCAAGCTGAATAAATAGAATAATTAATAAAAAAGTAAACGTTTTTTTCATGTGTAGATTTGTCCAATAAAATTTCTGCAAGGTTGACGATTTTTTTTGAAATATTTGAATAATATTGTCAAAAATAGGAATGAATTTTATAAAGTTAGCGTAAAAAAAGTTGAAGTGTACAATTTCTATTTTGAATTGATAAAAACAGGAAGTAGAATGTTGAAGCGTAAAAAATGCGCCAGACAATGATTTCGCTGCTTCGGTGTTCTAATTTTCTGTGATGGCGAAGTTTCTTCGTTTTCGTAAAATTTTGTCTGGAAAAGCAATTAAATACCGCTGGCGCAAAGTGACAAATATCGGAATTCTTTGTGATGTTTTGATTCCGAATAGGGAGGCTGTATTGAATAACTTTCGCAAAGATAAATTCGTTTTATTAATGTTACGACGATAATAACCCTTAGATTTTAAAAATAGCTAATACTACGCAGTTTAAAAAGAAAGTCAGGGAAAACACGGAAAAAATTAATTCTCTACTCCCAAATTTCACTTGACCAGACAAAAATTATTTTTGATAGTGTGAATTATTTTTTGTAAGTTCAATGGCGATGCTCTGTCCGTCCGCACCACGGTTTTTTTTTTCAGAGGCAATCATTTTAATTTTTTAGCAAAAAATCAAAATGATTGCTTCCCCAACTAGAAAACCCGTGGTGCGGACGGACAAAAGATAGAAAGTGTACAAAATTTTATTTGATTTTTAATCAAGGT
>CAYUNA010000907.1:0-2133 GCA_964445895.1 uncultured Saprospiraceae bacterium
TGGCGGGGGGATAACGCGGTCGCGGTTTTGGGTTTTTTGGGTCTATTTTTATTTTTTTTCCCGTCCAAAAAAAAAATAAACCTCGACCCTAAAACCACTATTTCATCAACGCCTCAATCTACTTACATCTTTAAAAACATGAAATATTATCTCTACGCCTTCATTTTATTCCTTTTCATTGGTTTTGGGCTATTCTTTTGTGTGGATAAATTCATTCAAGACGCTGTGGTTGCACCTCCTGTCATCACACCACCTGTGCCCGAAAAAGTCGAGCCAATAGATACAGCATTTTTATTAAATAACACATTTTCAGACGATTATGTCGATACCGTACAGTATGAGGTGGTCAATGGATATACGGCAATCAATTGGAAAACTTTATCAAGAGTAAAATTTCATGAAAAATATGTGGATTCATTAGAGATGCCTGTGCCGTTTCCGATTTTTCATTCGTCGGTCGAAAAGTGGTCGGGAAAACCGATTCAAATAAGCGGCTATGTCATTCCAATCGAAGAAACGGGCGACGAAAGTTTACTGGTTTTATCCGCTAATTCGTTCGCCAATTGCTTTTTTTGTGGTAATGCCGGACCCGAAACCATTATGGACATTAAGTTGAAAAAGAAAATCAGCAAACGTATGAAGCAGGATGATAGAATGACGTTTCGAGGGAAATTAAAGTTAAATGCGACGGATTTGTACTATTTAAACTATATTTTAGAGGATGCGGAAGTGGTGAATTAAAGATTAAAAAATTGTCATTTTCACTTCATTTTTTTCAAAAAAATACTATAATTTTAATCTTTTTCCTTGACTCAATGGTTAACAATTTATGGAAAAATATTGGAATATATTCATCGATGGCTATACAGGGTATGCCAGTTATTTGTGGAACGACATCACCAATCCGTCGTGGCACAGTTACTTTTATTGGGTGCTAATTGCATCTGCGGCTTTTTTTATTTTGGAAGTCGTTATTCCCTGGCGAAAAAATCAGGCAGTGATTCGTAAGGATTTTTGGATGGATTTGTTTTACGTTTTCTTCAATTTCTTCCTTTTTTCAGTTGTTATCTACGCCGCAGCATCCGATGTGGTTGTTAATTTATTTAATGATGGTATTTTAGCGTTGACCAATATTAATCTGAAAGAGCTAAATCCAATGTACCAATGGCCGATGTGGGCGATATTGTTGATTGGAATGGTCGTTCGCGATTTTGTACAATGGTGGATTCACCGCTTGCTGCATCGGTTTGATTTTCTTTGGGAATTTCATAAAGTGCATCACTCTGTCGAACAAATGGGATTTGCTGCCCAAATGCGTTATCACTGGGTCGAAAATATTGTTTATCGTAGTCTCGAATATATACCGCTGGCATTGATGGGCATTGGGTTATACGACTTTTTCATTATTCACATTTTTGCCTTCTCCTGGGGGCATTACAATCACGCCAATATCTCGATAGATAAGCGAATCCCTGGCGGTATTGTAGGCGCGTTGATTGGTATTTTGATTGCCAATAGCTTAGTTGATATTCATTTAATGGAAGCCATTCTGGGAATGGCTGACCCTTCATTTTTAGTGCAAACAGCGGTAGTTTTAGCTTGTTCAGCAATTGGTGCTTTGGTATTAGGACCAATTATGAAAATCCTTTTTAATTCTCCTGAAATGCACATCTGGCATCACTCTTACGACCTACCCGAAGACCGCCGGAATGGCGTAAATTTTGGACTGACACTCGCCATTTGGGACTATATATTTAGAACTGCTTATATTCCACATGATGGGAAGGACATTCGATTGGGCTTTCCTGGAGTGGAGGAATTTCCAGAGGATTTTGTGCAGCAAAATTTGAATGGGTTGAAGCCTAATTAATTACCACGCGGCACTTATAGAATTTCTTTTTTATGAAAAAATCTTCTCTACAAACTCCCTAAGAATCATTTAAAAAGGAACGCGAAACTAATAATCTCAGATTATTAATTTCGCGTTTCTAATCAAAAATTAATCTCATTACTTAACAACTAACTGATTTTTAGCTGTTGGATTTAGTGGGCAAAAATATTCATATTCTCCTGCCTCCAAAGAAACAACGCTGGTCAACGAGCTTTTTCCATTGGCTACAGGAGCGGTTACAT
>CAYUNA010000908.1:0-2117 GCA_964445895.1 uncultured Saprospiraceae bacterium
TTTATTTTTTATTTGAACTCGCGCTAAAAAAGTCATCCACCATGAATAGTATTTATCCTGATAATAAGTCCAAGTACTTAATTCACATACCCCTTCGGACACACTACCCGCAATGATTTCTCCACTATTTCAAAAACCAAATCCCCTTTTTCTACCAAAATACTTTCTCCATCAAAATGCACTGCCAACGGCATCTTCTTTGGTCGAATTACTACCCTTCTTGCGGCAAATCGCTCAGATAAGGTACTATCATTCAATGAATTATTTAAATATCGCCAGCCTTCAAAAATATATCGCCACTTTGACGCGGCTTTTAAAATCATAATTTCCAGCAAGCCGTCATTTAGTTTCGCAGATGGTGCAACCACAAAGCCATAACCATACATCGGCGCATTCGCAATGGCAATTGAGAAGCATTTACGATTCATTTTTTTTCCATCAATTTCCAATTCAAAATCTTGCATTTGGTAGTCCCATACTTCTTTTAAACTATACGTCAAATAGCCTCTGAAGCCACGTAACGTACTGCCTTTAATCCGCTTCGCCACATTCGCATCAAAGCCTACACCCGCTAAATTGACAAACGGAATATCATTCACTCGACAGGTATCCATTTCCAAAATCGCCCCATTTTTTAAATGTTGCATCGCCTTTTCTGGATTGCGACCAATACCCAAGTGCATCGAAAAACCATTCCCCGACCCCGCTGGCAAAATCCCCAAAATCGTCTCGCTACCAATCAATCCGCGCGCCACCTCATTTATCGAACCATCTCCTCCTACAGCAACCACAATGTCAAAATTTTGGGCTACTGCTTCGCTTGCCAAAATAGTGGCATGACCGCCGTATTCAGTATGCTTGATTTCAATTTGATAGTTATTTTCATCAAAATGCCGAGCGACCATTTCGGGCAGCTGCGGCGCAATCGTGTTGCCTGAAAATGGGTTGGCGATAAAGCGGATTTTTTTCATTTAAATTATTTAAAAACAAAGTAACGAAACATCAGAAAATTAAACGAAACACCAATGAAAATAGCCATAATTACTTTTGAAATGACATAAGACAATTCCATATTTTCGGTCAATAAATATACACCGCCCGTATTCAGTCCCATGCTCATTAATGAAGTGATGGTGTACCGAATAGCTTGCCATTCCATCTTGTCATTTTTTCGATTAAATGCCCAATTTCGACCTAAAAAAAAACTGATAATAGCACCTGTTAAATTACCAAAAGCAGTGGATAAAACGTACCAGATTTTAAAGATTTCTGTAAAAAAAATGGTCACAAGAAAGTCGGCAGTTGTCGCAACAATTGACGCGAATTGAGAGCGAAAAAAGGAGGTATAAAAAGGTGTTTTTTCGTTGGATTTCATATCTTATTTTTACTTTCTTGTCATTCTGACCGAAGTGGAAGAATCTGGTGTTTGAGTTCCTCCAGATTCTTCCACTTCGGTCAGAATGACAAATCAATTAGCACGCCACCAAAATACTCGGCCAAACCAACGTCAAAATCTTCAAAACCACCCAGGCATACACACCCGCAGCCACATCATCTAACATCACGCCCCAACCTCGACCGAATCGTTCCATTTTTCTAATTCCCAGTGGTTTATAAATGTCAAACCCTCGAAAAAGAAGGAACGCCAATAACAATGTCAGCCAATTCATTGGAAAAAAAAGCATCGCCACCCATACCCCAACAATTTCGTCAATTACGATTTTTTGTGCATCGTGTCCCCACTCTGCCTCAAGTTCGTTACCTGCTTTTACACCGATAAAAAAGAAGATAATGGTTGCAATAATTAAAGGAATACCAGTAGTTTCAGATGAAGCGAAACCAAGGAGTTCTAAATCATAAAACATAAATGGAATCAACATCAAAATCCCCACAATCGTCCCCGCTGTCCCTGGCGCAAACGGTGAATACCCGCTACCGAAGCCTGTTGCAAAAAATTTGTACAGAAAGTTCATATTACTTTATTGACAAGAAGAGTTTGAGGGAGGAAAATGATTTTTTACAAAATCATTTTCCTCCCATCCGCGTTGCCTGTGGTAACGCGAAGTATTTTTCATTGGAGCGAGAAAATCTGCAATTTTCTCAATCGTTAAAATTAA
>CAYUNA010000909.1:0-2112 GCA_964445895.1 uncultured Saprospiraceae bacterium
GTAGTCATCCTTTGGGCAACAGTTGTAATTCCTGGCATAGCCGAAATATTAAACAGTATGGTTACCGTAGTTGAAATCCCAATACTATACGCGACAGGTACGCCATAAGCCAGCAAGGCAAAAAAGCTAATAAATAAAAATAGGATACTAATTATTTCTATAGACATTGCAGTTGGTTTTCGTTTTTTACAAATCAAATATCCTTACCAGCACTACCGTAATGGGAGCTTATATTATAAATGGAATAAAACATAATCAATAGACCACTTATCGGTACAATCGAATATACATAACCCAAAGAGACATGCATTGCTGGAGATACCTGACCTAAATAAAGCGTGGTATAAACTAAATTCCCTCCTCCAATTACCATGACTACCAAGGCGAAAACGAACATGAAAATTTCAATAATTTGCATTCGCTTTGCCAGTTTCTCAGGACTTAATTTTTGTAATAAAAAATCCATCGAAAGGTGTTCTCGCTTGCCATTCAGATAGGCTGCTCCTAAAATAGCTAACCATATCAAAGCAAATCTGGCAAACTCTTCCGTAAAGGAAAAAGACTGACCTAACACATAGCGACCAAAGACTTGCCACAACACATCCAATACTAAAAGTGCGAAAATCGCAATTAGTACTAGCTCAATAACTCGATTAATATTCTGATATATTTTTTCCATTTCAAAATGTATTTATATCGTTATGAACCTGTTGAAATTTAAAGCTTCTCCACTCCTATTGCGCTTTTATTTCATCAATAATTTTTTTCATAATAGGGTCTTTGACGAAATCTTCTAAAACTGCTTTTGACTTCTCTGCGAAGAGTGATTTGTCAGGTTTAAAAATTTCAACATTAGCTTCTTTCAATGTGACCATACATTCTTCTACATTTTTTTTCCAAAAACCTTGTTGTGCTTTTGAAGAAAACATAGCTGCCTCTTTCATCCACCTTTGCTCTTCTGAAGAAAGTGTTTCCCAATATTTTGTCCCAATCACGAGGACATCAGGAATGGAACTATGCTCATCCAAAGTATAATATTTACAAACTTCATAATGCCTTGAAGTCACAAAAGAAGGGGGGTTATTTTCGGCACCATCCACTACACCTTGTTGTAAGGCAGTATATAATTCACCGTAAGCCATGGGCGTAGCTGAACCACCCATTTGATTGACCATATCAACGGACATCTGATGATTCATCACTCGAATTTTTAATCCATCCAAGTCTGCCGGTGTTTTGATAGGTTTTTCTTTCGTGTAAAAACTTCTACTTCCTGCGTCGTAAAAACATAAGCCACGCAACAAATAATCACTGCCCGAAAGCAATAGCTTTTCCCCCGTTTCCCCTTCCAAGACTTTAAACAAATGCTCCTTATCTCGAAACAAATAAGGTACGCCCATGACTTTATATTCAGGCGCAAAATTTGCCATCGCTGCTGCACTTACTTTTGTCATGGCGATACTTCCAATTTGTAATAATTCCAATACTTCTCGCTCTGTACCGAGCTGCCCATCTGGAAAAATCTTGACGGTTAATTTTCCGCCAGACTCTTCTTTGACCTTTTCTGCAAAGACTTCCATGCCTTGATGAACAGGATGAGAAGTGGGTAAAGTATGTGCTAAGTAAACGACCTTTTGATTACTCAATTCACCGCAAGAAATGATACCTCCAAGTAGAAAAAAAGCAAGTATATAGATGTATTTTTTCATTTGTTTAAAAATTGAAATATCGTTTTGCATTGTTGTAACAGATGTCTTCTACTGTTTTTCCTAACCAGTTAATATCATTCGGCAGTTCTCCATTTTCTACATCTTTTCCGATAAGATTGCACAAAATTCTTCTAAAATATTCGTGTCGAGGAAAGGATAAAAAGCTGCGACTATCCGTCAGCATTCCGATGAAGCGGCTGAGTAAGCCCATATTCGAAAGCGTATTAATTTGCTTTTCCATCCCGTCTTTTTGGTCCAAAAACCACCATGCTGAACCCCATTGAATTTTGCCAGCGGAACTTCCATCATTAAAATTCCCCATCATGGTTGCGAAGAGTTCATTGTCTCTCGGATTCAAATTATAGAGAATCGTTTTAGCTAATTTTCCTTCCGTATCCAAGCG
>CAYUNA010000910.1:0-2107 GCA_964445895.1 uncultured Saprospiraceae bacterium
AGAAGAAAAAATTACTACGTATTATGGCTCAACTTATTAAATCACTTTTACTAAGAAACGCTCAAAGAATAGGTTCAGAATCCCGAGTGAGAGTAATTATCTCACATTCCTAACCTGGCGAATCCAGTATTTCTTTTTAGACCCAGTCGGGCAAGCACGATTAAAAAAAAGAAAATGTGGAGTATTTTTTTCATAGGTTTTATTAGAATTAGTTATTGGTCATTAGTTATTGGGGTTCTTTATGAAATCGGTTGGTAAAGTTTGACATTAGTTACTCAAAAGGTGACTTTGAGTCACCTTTTGAGTAGCGTCATGTGATTTACCAACCAAAATCATAAAGAACCTATTGGTCTATTCAGAAATAACCAATAATTATTAGACTTTGGACGAAAGATTTTAGATGTTAGATTTCCTAATAACAAAATTAGCACAATGCGTATTTTATTGATTATCAATATCTAAAAAATCGAAAAATTGATTTTTCACTTGAAGAGTCTAACATCTAAAGTCTAATATCTTTTGTCCAAAGTCCAAAATAATTAATAACCAATAACTAACTAAAACTACTCTTGGTCAAAATTCACCTTAAAACCAATCCGTTGGTTAGGGTTTGGTGTCGGCTCATCATCATCATAGTCTTCCCAAAGCGTAATATTCGCAATTAATTCCTCCACATGACGGATGAAAAAAGGCTCTTGTAATTCATCTGGGCGATAAATAGCAAGTGTCTTTGGAGGTTGTGGCTGTCCGTAATTTTCGATGAAAGGAAAATTAATGACTACCATTATCTTTCCGTTAAAAAGTTGTTGGTAGACTAATGAGCCATTGTGCTTAATCAAATGACGCTTTATATTGTCACTTACTTCTTGATACATTCCACTCTTGACATCTCCGAGAGAAAAGACAATTGCTTCTAGATTTTCAAAATCAGATTTTGTATCTATCGTTGCTTCTAAGCCCGTTTCTTCTGATATTTTTGTTAGTGTTTCAATGATACCGTCGCGTAGACTATTGTCCCATTTTTCTCGATAAGCACGCGTATTAGAGACAATTGCTTTGTAGTTATTGACTCTATTTTTTAGATTTGATAATTCCATTTATTTTATTGATGATGATGTGTAGAAATTTTTACTCTGAACAAATATAGTCCTTTCATACACATTATACGCGGCAAACACGACAAAAGCCACAAAATTTAGCTTACTTTCGACCGAAAAATGAAAACAATATGGATTACACGATAGTATTTGGATTTTTAGCAGCTTTTTTGGTTGGTTTGTCAAAGGGCGGACTGAAAGGTATGGGTGTATTTACCGTAGCCTTGACTGCCCTAGTTTATGGTGCAAAAAATTCTGTGGGTATTCTTGTTCCTTTATTTATTGTAGGAGATATTTTGGCAGTTATTTATTTCAAAAAACATGTAAAAATAAAATACCTTTTTCAATTTTTACCAGCCATGATAGTCGGTGTGGTCATCGCTACTTATGTGGGCAATGGTTGGGATGATGCTACTTTTAAAAAATGGATGTCTGTCATTATTCTTGGAAGTACAGTTTACATGTTTTGGTCAGAATTTAGGGGAAAGAAACTGTCTCTTAAAGATAGAAGATTTAGCAATATTATTGGTTTTGCTGCTGGTTTTACGACAATGATTGGCAATTTAGCAGGTCCATTCGCAAATTTGTATTTTCTCGCCACACGATTACCTAAAAATGAAATCATCGGTACTGCTGCATGGGTATTTTTCATTATCAATATTTTCAAAATTCCCTTTCATATTTTTTCTTGGGAAACTATCAATATGAAAACCATAATGATTGATGCCTATCTCGCTCCTTTTGTAGTTATTGGATTTTTTGGAGGTACTCAAATTGTCGGTTTATTCAGTGAACAAAATTATCGAAGATTTTTGCTCGCAGTGACCGCTATTGGTGCGATTTTGATTTTATTTAAATAAATCTATTCTCTATTTCGACCTTTTGATGACAATATCAGATGAACTAACTGCTCAAAGTGTATGTTTTAAATTTAGTAAATCGAGTAGTTTTTCCAAGTTCACTTCTCAAAAAACATATTCTGATTTTTGGTTTTAAACCAAATTTTATTT
>CAYUNA010000911.1:0-2104 GCA_964445895.1 uncultured Saprospiraceae bacterium
AATTACTTTTTCCTCCAAGTGAAAAGTACGACTTAAGAACTTAAAAGTAACATAAAAAAACGCCTTACTTCTCCAATGAAGTAAGGCATTCTCGATTTTAAAACTTAAAACACTTAAAAATATCCCGCTTACCACGGCGGTCATTTTTCCATTTTGGTATGCGTTTTTGACGACGTTTTACTTTTTCTCCAATCGGATTGCGCTCTTCTTTTATAATATTAACAGTATTGGCTGATGTTTTATTTTCTTCAAGCAAAGAGGGTACGGAATAATCCTTAGAAGAACGAATATCTGGCAAATTACTGTTTATTTGATAGGTTGACGTGATAGCACTTACCGTAAAATTGTCTGTATCAGTAATAGGAGTAGGGTTTTCTATTATTTCTTTTTTTGAAGAGGTAGCAAGATTTTTTGTTGGAGATAAATCTTGATTATCAGCTTGGACAGCACTTGATTTTACCGCTTTTTGTGTCTCATCTAATTGTTTTACCGCTTCCGCTTTTTGTTCG
This sequence comes from uncultured Saprospiraceae bacterium, assembly GCA_964445895.1. Lineage (GTDB taxonomy): Bacteria > Bacteroidota > Bacteroidia > Chitinophagales > Saprospiraceae > CAYUNA01. The sequence goes on from CAYUNA010000911.1 coordinate 510, forward strand.
TAGTTTTTAATATAAACGACCTCCGTAAAACCTAATCCAAAATTACCCATATCCAGATTATTTAAAACATCCGCATTACTGGCATCAGGATTTTTTTCTATAATAGTCATTAAGGCATCGTCCGCATCTACGTATTGTTCTACGATTTGAGCTTTGGCAAAAAAGGAAAATGCAAAAGTCAAAAGAATAAATATAAGAATTGTATTTTTCATAATGTTTTTAATTTTATGTTCAATGGTTTGATTATTAGGATTTTGCTCAAATATAGATAATCGGTAATGGGTCAAAACGGTGGATACTCACGTGGTGACTCAAAGTCACCTTGTGAGTAAAAAAGATGCATCAGTCGTTTTCACCCACTACCAGATAATCAACTTGAAAAGTGATATTTCGATTTATAAGAAGTAACTTTGAAAGTGACTGTTACTATATCATTTTTCAATCTGATAGTCTGATTATCTATTTAGACTCCTGCTTTTACTTTCTTAGTTAACTTTTGCTCTTGCCTCCTTTGCTCAATCATACGCTCATAAATGTCTGGGATTTCAATGATTTCTTTCAATGTCGCGCCGTCTAAAGGGTCGCTATTGTCGTATCCTGTAATCTTAATTTCTGTGCGACGATTTTGCTGATGTTGCACTTCTGAACAGGGGACACCATTACTACATCCGTTCACGATGCGTGTCTCACCGTAGCCTTTTGAGTTGATTTTTGTGTCATTCACTTTACCTTGATTAATGATATAATCTACCGCCGCCGCCGCACGACGACCCGATAAAGACATATTGTAACTATCCGAACCACGCGAGTCTGTATGTGCGCTTAGCTCTACCTCAATTGCAGGATTATCTCTCAAGAAAGTCACCAACTTATCCAGCTCAATCGCCGCATCAGGACGGATATATGATTGGTCAAAATCATAATAGATATTTTCAATATTAAAGGTCTTACCAATTTCGATAGTATCCATAGCAATATTTCCCAATAAATAGCCAATTTGGTTTTCTCTCAACATAATATCAGTTACATCAGGACGGTCAAGCCCCATACCGTCAATGCACAAAATACAATCGTTGATGTCTACATAAACTTCGACGCGTCGGTTTAGGTAACCTTGTTTGCGCACCAACATCGTATAGTGATTTCCTTCTTTAAAGGAGTGATTAAAACCCGCTTTAGGGTTTTTCTCAATCGTCACCTCTTGTTCTCCTGTCGTATTATTATAAATTTCTACGCGTGCATCCTCTACCATATTTACGTTTGCATTGACACGCTGTCCATCAAATATAGTAACATCCATAAAGTAGCCAGGCTTAGGTTCTAATTCTAAGGTAATGGGTTGCGTCAAATCCGCAGGAGAAAGACGTTTTTTTGAACGAAAATAGTTGTCCTTTTCGGCTACTAATAGGTATTCTTTTGCTGCAGGAAGTGACAAGTAAAAAGAGCCGTTCGGTCCAGAAGTTGTGCTAAAAATAGGAGTCAGCATCATGGCATCTAAGACCGTTATTTTTGTATTTTCGAGAGTAGAATTTACCTTTGACTCTATCACGATTCCGCTTGCTCCGACAGTATAGTTTACATCCGAGTGAGGAGTG
>CAYUNA010000912.1:0-2094 GCA_964445895.1 uncultured Saprospiraceae bacterium
CTAATCAATCCCTATTTATAAAGTCTATCAAAAAAGTAAGACATACTACTCTATGGCAAGTCAAAATTTGTGGAAAAATATAAAATCTGTCTTCGTTGTTGAAGACGAAACATTAGTAAAAAACGCCCAAAAAGAGGCACCTAAAAAGGCAACAACGCCTTCCAAACCAACTATTCCGTCCAAAAATAATCCAGTAATTGCAGAATCTACTTCAGGAAAACCGGGGAAAGTAACCTCTAAATTTGTTGACGTCCTACTTGGAGCGATGGAAAAAGCGAACATGGAAGGCTTCGATTATTTGGAGTACAAGCAGTCGTTGAGTTCTCTCGCAAAAATGCCGATGGACGAAAAAACGAAGTATCAATCTGCTTTTGCAATGGCACAAACGATGGGGGCATCGCCACAAAAATTGATGGATTCGGCAACACACTATATCAATGTGTTGAAACAGGAGGAACATAAGTTTGAAAAGGCTCTTGCCAATCAAGTGGATGGGCAAATTGGAGCTAAAAAAGAACAAATTCAGCAATTGGATTCAGTGATAAAAGAGAAAGCGGAACAGATTAAACAGTTGACTGAAGAAATCACACAGCATCAACAAAATATTGATAAATTGAATAAAGAAATCTCCACTTCCAGCGCGAAAGTAGAGACGACTAAGAATAACTTTATCGCATCTTACAATAAGTTGGTCGCGCAGATACATGCAGATGTAGGGAACATGAAGGAGTATTTGAAGTAATGATGCAAGATTTGTAGCTAGTAAAAATTTAGCAGGATGAATTGGAATTTTGTGATTCGATTGGTTTTTATTTTAGGAATTTTGGGATATTTGATTTCCAATTTCCCAAGTATGATTGTAAGCTTTGCGGGAAGTTCCATCACACTTATTTTTATCTTAATCGTTTTCATTATGCTAATTTTCGGAATTTATAAGTTTTTGAAAGCAGGTTTGAAAAAAGACAATTAGGAACGCGAATTAAATAACCAATTCAACAAAATCAACTAATTTTTAAATATGGAAATGAAGGACTATAAGCCAAAGTCATTTTGGAAAAGACCCGAAGGAATAACGGGTGCGATATTTTTAGGTGGATTAGTACTGGGTGGAGGCTATTTGTTAGTTAACTTTTTACCTGTGCTTATTGCTGCTACTCGATCTATTTTGTGGCTATCAGTCATGCTTGTAGCCTTAGCTGCTATCATCTATATGGTACTCGACCCCAAGACACGTGCCCTCGTCGGCTATATGTACAAAAGCATGATGCGTTGGGTGACGGGATTGTTTGTGCAGATTGACCCGATTGGCATTTTGAAGTCGTATATTGACGATTTGGAGAACAATTTGAGCAAAATGAATAAGCAGATTGCTAAATTGAGAGGACAAATGCACAAGTTGAAAGAAGTCATTGTCAATAATCAAAAGTCTATTCAGAGTAATTTGAATCTCGCAAGTAAAGCAAAAGAGGCGAACAAACGCAATATGGTGATTTTGAAAAGTCGAAAAGCAGGACGTTTGAAAGAATCAAATGTGAAGCTCGAAGATTTGTACAAAAAAATGGAAATCATGTATCGGGTATTGACCAAGATGCACGAAAATTCCGAAATTTTAAAGGAAGATGTGAAAGACCAGGTAATGGTCAAAGAACAGGAACGGAAAGCAATCCATGCTTCTCATGGTGCAATGAAATCCGCGATGAACATCATTGCCGGCAATAAAGACCAACGCTATATGTTCGACATGGCACTCGAAGCTATTGCCGATGATGTGAGTCAGAAAGTAGGCGAAATGGAGCAATTCATGGATATGTCCTCCAACTTTATGGATTCCGTAGATTTACAAAATGGGATTTTTGAAGAAGAAGGGCTGAAAATGTTAGAAAAGTGGGAAAAAGAAGGCATTTCAAAAATTTTGGGCGAAGAAAAAGATGAACTTCTTTTACAAGCCAATAACGAACGAGATGTGTTGGACTTGAATCAACCAACCAAACAAGCCGTGCGGGAAACTGCACATACCAATCAATATGATTCTTTATTTGATTAGTGAAATGAATTCAATAACTTGAACCATTATGCTTGTTCTTTTTCCTTCTA
>CAYUNA010000913.1:0-2093 GCA_964445895.1 uncultured Saprospiraceae bacterium
ACCAAACTTTCTCTCTCAAGAATGTCAATTTATTTATTTCGCGTTCCTAAATCAATTTCGGCATTCCTAAAAATACTTTAATTTCTGGTGGCAGCTTCACTTTAATTTTCACTATCAACGGCTCATTAATGGAACAATTGGCTTTGGTGTGCAAATTATACGTCGTTTTCACCGTATTGAAAACCAGAGAGATGGGGGTGCTGATTTTATTTTCCTCTAAAATTTCTTCAATCCGTTCCATTGGAAACTGGTCGTGTCCAGCCGTCATTTCCACCTCTAAAATAGGACTGATTGAAATTCCTACTGCGAAACTCGTAATTTCAAAGCCCATTTCTTCAAATTTTGGCAATACCGTAATCCAATCTTCAATCAGCCGATAGCCACGTTCTTTAGCAGAGTCACTAAGCGTCGCTGCTTGTTCTTTAATCATACCGCTCGCCAATTGAAGAGAGTTTTTTATTTTATCAATCATGTTTTTTCAATGAAATTTTAAAAATAAGGAATCAAAATGTCTAAAACAAAATCCTTTGACATAAACATAACTTTAACCGTTCTGTTGCCCAATACTCAATCTTTTTCTCTAATTTTGCCCATAGATTTTGCCGAAATCAGACTTTAATCACACAAATATCCTAAAAATTAGCCGATACCTAATTTAACATCAGAGAAAACTTTGTTGTATTCATGATTCGATTGCTCCTTATCCTCATTCTTGCCTCCTTGACTTGGTCATTCGCGCCCGTTGAAGAACGATTTCGTAAGGTGCCCGCTTTGCAGGGGGATGGCGTTTATTCTCTCCTTCGGCGGTATCAATTGGATGAATATTCGTGCAATCACAAGAAGTTTTATGAACTCAATAAAATGAAAAAATCGACTTCTCTCAAAGTCGGAAAATACTATTATATCCCTGTTTTGATTTATGATTTTAATGGCAATACAATTCGTTCTTCTATCGGCGTTGACAATTGGGACTTAGCAAAACGTATTGAAAATTATAATAAAAAAATGATGGAAGATGGTTTTCGAAAGGAAACGTATCAAGATGATTTACAACTTTGGGTACCTTATCATGAATTGAATTGTGGCAAAACCAAACTACCGAACAAACCCAAACCAGCCATTAATACACAAACTGCTTCAGCGCAGGGTGAAACAAATCTTGCCGTGACCGATAAAACGGCAAGACAAGCCAATCGTACTTACCCAATTTTTGGTAAAAAATATGAATATACTCCTCAGAAATCGAAAGAGATGTCAGGAAAAGTATTCTATATCGTTAGTGGTCATGGTGGACGTGACCCCGGTGCGGTCGGTAAAAAAGGAAAATATCAATTGTGTGAAGATGAATATGCGTATGACGTTGCGCTACGGCTTTGTCGAAATTTGATTGCCAATGGTGCGACGGCTTATATGATTGTCCGCGACCCGAACGATGGCATTCGAGACAATGAGATTTTGAAATGCGATACAGACGAGCGAATTTGGGGTGGTGCACGCATTATGCGAAGTCAAAAACCCCGCTTATTTCAACGTTCCAATGCGATTAATAAACTTTACGAAAAGCATAAAAAACAAGGCGTTACGGAACAACATACGGTCGTTATTCACGTAGATTCGCGGAGCAAACGGCAGCAAACGGATTTGTTTTTTTATTATCATCCAAATAGTGTGGCAGGTAAAAAATTTGCCTTAAAAATGCACAAATTCATTCGCGCCAAATACCTGAAACACCGAATCAGCGGTGAGTATCATGGTACGGTAACTGGACGAGATTTGCACATGCTGCGAGAGACGAAGACGCCTTCTGTATATATCGAATTAGGCAATATTAGTCATCCATTTGATCAAAAAAGAATTGTTTTGAAAAGTAATCGAGAGGCATTGGGCAAGTGGCTGTATGAAAGTTTGAGGTGAATGAGTGGCGTTGGGTAAGTTAGGGGCGATATTGATTGAGTTTTCCGACGGAAAACTCAATCAATATCGCCCCTAAAACCCCGAAAGCGAGGTAAACAAAGTTTTTACACACTGTACTTAGTAGCTACGGTATGCACACAAATTACCTTGATTAAAAATCAGATAGAGTTTTGTGCATT
>CAYUNA010000914.1:0-2084 GCA_964445895.1 uncultured Saprospiraceae bacterium
CCTTATTCTATATGAAGCCAATGGTTGTTCGGCAGAAATCAACGTTTATGTCACTGCGATTGATGCACGTGGAAACTTTAGTGCCTGCCCGGAACAAGAACCTTTTATCGTACCAGGCAATTGGTTTCCTCAGCAAAATAGTTCTTGGAGTGGACTCGGAATAATTGACTCAACTACGGGATTATTAGACCCTTCTTTGCATCCAAATGATAGTAACTTATGGCTGACTTTGGAAGCAAACGGCTGTACCGACCAGCGACGTGTTTTTGTTTTTCAAACGACGATTCACGAAAACGACACTATTCGATTTTGCCCGGAAGGCGATATTTATGATTTAAATCAAATGAATACAGATGTCGAACCAGAAAACGGAATTTGGACTGGTCCAGGCGTTTTTGAAAATGCAGATGAAGAATTCTTTTTTGACCCAACAGTAGCGGCGGCAGAAGCTGGCTTTGGATATCATTATTTGATTTATACTAAAAATACTTGTGCCGATACACTCGTTGCAGAAATTTTCCCAACGCCAGAGATTCCTTATATTGAATTTTGTGAAACCGAAAGTCCGACTGTTTTAACTGTTACTCCTTCGGGTGGAACATGGTCAGGTGACGGCATTATCAATCCGATGACGGGTGTCTTTGACCCTGATGATGTAGGCGTTGGTACCTTTACCGTTTTTAATGAGTCTGATAATGGTTGTGTAGGGCAAGGAGATGTTGCGGTGATACAATATGAAGAAGCAACGATTGCGGGATTAGATGGCTTTTACTGTTTTCAGGATAACAACATTCCTATTCAATTATTTCCCACGGGCGGGATTTTTGAAATTGATAGCCTGCCCGCTTCTCCAGTTTTCAATCCTGCAACGGCGGGTACGGGACTGCATACTTTTAGTTATGTAGCAGGTGAAGGACCATGTATCAATTCGACGAGTTTTCTTTCAGAAGTCGGCGAAGAGCTATTGGTCACGCTGCCAGCAATGGGCGATACCGTTTGTTTTGGTCAAAGTTATACCATTTCTGCACAAGCAACGGGTGGAAGTTCTTTTGGAAATTACACTTATAATTGGAATCAGGGACTTGGGTTTGGTCAAACGCAATATGTCACGTCGAGTGGTTCAAACATTTATACCGTGACTGCTGAGGATGGATGTTCTGACCCTGCAACGGCGGATTTTGCTCTCGCCATTCAGCCTGCTTTTACGGTAGAATATGATACCGGTGACCCTGTTTGTTTTGAAGACACGACCTTTGCAACAGCATTTGTCTATCCAAGTGGCGACTATACTTTTGAATGGAATACCTTTCCACCAACTTTCGGTTCTACGATTGAAAGCCATCCTACTTTCTACGATTTAACGGTCACGAATGACGAAACCGGCTGCACCGTCGAGACGCAAGTGACGTTACCTGGTTATGATTTAATTGAAGCTAATTTTAGTTACTCGCCAACTTCAGATGAGTGTTTAACCGACATTGACCCGACGATTCAATTATTAGATTTTAGTGTTGGAGGCACGAGTGGGATTTGGGATTTTGGCGACAGCCTCAGCGTTGTTTCTTATCAGGAAGGAGAAAATTTGAGTTATACTTATTCAGATACTGGCACATTTGTCATCACTTTATTTTTGCAAGACGAAGGCGGCTGTACTTCACAACATCAAGAAACCGTTTGTATCAAGGCTGCCCACCGTTTGTATGCCCCCAATGCGTTTACACCAAATCGAGATGGAGTCAACGATTATTTTCAATTTACAGGCGTAAATATTGAAACATTGACCTGGCAAATTTTCGACCGCTATGGTACGCAACTTTATATTGGCAATGGCATGGATGATAAATGGGATGGAAAATATGGCGACAGACCTATGCCTAATGGCGCATATGTTTTTACGGCAGAATATACGGTAAAAGAGACGGGAGAGACATTGGCGATGAAAGGATATGTAACGATAATTCGGTGATTTTTTATTTAAAAAGAGAGTCCGCATTTCAAAAATAATTTCTATATTCGACGCTCTTTTTAAAAAGACTTTATGAATAAGATTTGAGTGGCTTTAAACTTGCTCAACCTCATTCATA
>CAYUNA010000915.1:0-2080 GCA_964445895.1 uncultured Saprospiraceae bacterium
GAGTTTGAGGGATAAAAAGCGTTTGCAAAAACGCTTTTTATCCCTCAATAACCCCCACCCGCGTTGCGGCAGGCAACGCGCACTATTTATTATTGGAGGTCGAAAATTTGCAATTTCCTCCCTCCTAAAAATTTAAAGAAACTTTTGTTACACAATGCTAAAATTACTTAGTTAATTGTGTTTATGAAGTCAATTAACCAAGTCAACCAATCAACTGAATTAACTAATTAACTATCTAAGATGAAATTATCAGTTATTTTTACGCTATTGACCATTTGTTCTCTCAACCTTTTTGGACAACGGGAGGTTATTGACCGCGTAGTAGCGAATGTCGGTAGCGAAATTGTTTTACTATCGGAAGTGGAGGAACAATATGCGTTGTTGGAAGCGCAAGAAGGGGTATTGCCAGACAATATTCGTTGTGGTATTTTAGACCAAGTATTGGCGCAAAAGCTATTGGTGAACCAAGCAAAATTGGATAGTATCGAATTGAGCGATAGTGAGGTAGAAGACCAATTGAATGCGCGGGTAGATAATATCCTGGCGTATATGGGAGGCGATACCAAACAGTTTGAGGATTATTATGGACAGACCATTGCGGAGGTGAAAGAGTCGTTTCGGTCGGATTTGCGGAATCAAATTTTAGCGGAACGGATGCGTGGACAAATCGTGCAGAGTATTGTGATTACACCAAAGGAAGTGAAAGAGTTCTTTGCGCGCATTCCAGCGGATAGTTTGCCTTATTTTAATTCAGAAGTAGAGATTGCAGAATTGGTTTACAAACCGCAATTGAATGAAGAAGAAAAAGCAAAAGCGATTGCAGAATTGACGGATTTGAAAGAACAAATCGAAGCAGGGGCAGATTTTGCTAACCTGGCAAGTGAGCATTCGGATGATTTTGCGTCGGCTCGGATTGGCGGTGATTTGGGATGGACAAAGCGGGGAAAATTTGTCGCAGAATTTGAGGCAGAGGCTTATAAATTGGACCCAGGAGAAATTTCTCCGGTTTTTCAATCGCAGTTTGGTTTCCATATTTTGCAACTGATGGGACGACGTGGTAACTCTATCAATACGCGTCATATCTTGATTCGTCCAGAGATTACGGATGCAGATTTGGATTTAGCTCGTGCCAAGTTAGATACGATTCGGCAATTAATTTTGACAGATTCAATCAGTTTTGAAACAGCGGTGCGCAAGTACTCTGACAAAGATTTGCAAAGCTATAGTAACGGTGGTCGTCTGACGAATCCACAAACCGGTAATACCTTTTTTGAAATTGCTGACCTTGACCCATCTGTTTATTTTACGATAGATACCATGGAAATCAACGGAACTTCTGCGCCGTTTTCATTTGCTAATCAAATGGGAGAGACGATGTTTCGATTGGTGCAATTGCAGTCGCGGTCAGAGCCTCATAAGGCAAATTTGGCGACGGATTATTCTAAAATTAGGACTGCTGCCAAAGAGGAAAAGCAATCTCGACACGTGAGTGATTGGGTAGAAAGTAAAATCAATTCGACATTTATTAATTTGATGGGGGCGTACGAAGGTTGTCCTAATTTGGCGAAATGGTCGGGGGATGAGGTGCGACCGTAGCGTGGTTAATTGATTTTTCTATTGCGGGAGAGATACAATAATTAGTGAAATGAATTTAATAAGTTGAGCCAGAATGCGCCGTAATTTTTTCTTGTAAAAAGGTTTAAAAATCAGTGCATAGCCGCGTTACGGACTTATTTTTAAAGGTTTTTAGAAGGAAAAAGAACAAGCATAATGGTTCAACTTATTGAATTCATTTCACTTAAAGTAAGAAATGGAAATCAAGAATGGCTTTGTGCCTTTTGATTTCCATTTTTTTTATTGGAGGTCGAAAATTTGCAATTTTCTCCCTCCTTAAAAACCAAAGAAACTTTTGTTACAACGGTACTTAATACAGTGTGTAAAAAGCCATTTTTTAAGGGTAGGTTAGGGGCGGAGGCGGCTTATTGAAATTTATTTATTAATTGCGTCACGTTGGCTTCCGAAATTAAAACTGGGATTAATTTCTAAAAGTCAATTAGCCGCCGAGCAAAACGTAAAGAAA
>CAYUNA010000916.1:0-2077 GCA_964445895.1 uncultured Saprospiraceae bacterium
ATTGTTTTTATTGGAGGTCAAAAATTTGCAATTTTCTCCCTCCTGATAATTTAAAGAACCTTTTGTTACACTGGAATAAAATTTACGAAAAAAATCCTTAGGAACGCGAATCGAAGGTTATTTACTTCGCGTTCCTTATACTTCTTTGAGTTATGCTTTCTAAATATTTCTATTGCGGCATAATAATGTTGATTGCTTTTTTATCAATTTCTTGTTCTGCAAAAAAAGAAAGAATATCCATTACGCCTGCATTTTATCATTGGCAAACGGAAGTTAAATTGTCCAATTTTGAAAAAAACTACCTTGATGATTTTCCTATTCAAAAACTGTATTTAAAATTTTTTGATGTTGATAAAGAAAATGGAAAGATTATTCCAAAGGCATCAATTTACGGCGATTCACTATTTTTTCTTCTAAAAAACAAAACCATCATTCCTACAATTTTTATCACCAATCGTACGCTGAAGGAGATTTCAAATCCTCAAATATTGGATTTAAGTAAAAAAATAGTGACTAAAATTAACGGTCTTGCGGAACAAAATGGGTTAGGTTTTCAAGAAATTCAACTTGATTGCGATTGGACATTGACGACTAAAACAGCATATTTTGAATTGATAAAGAATATTAGACAACAGCTGCCCAATATTATCAAAATCTCCGCGACGATTCGTTTACATCAAATAAAATTTGCCGAAAAAACGGGCATTCCTCCTGTCGATAGAGGTATGTTGATGTATTACAATATGGGGAATTTAGAGGAAATAGCCACTAAAAATTCCATCATTGACAATCAAATTGGGCAACAATATTTAAAAAATGCTATCAACTATCCATTAGATTTAGACGTGGCTTTGCCTATCTTTGCGTGGGGCGTATTGTTTCGAGACGGGAAAATGATTCGATTGATTAATGATTTGCGGGAAATAGATTTGGCAGATACAAGTCGTTTTGAAAGTATAGATGTGACGCATTTCAATGCTAAAAAAAGCAATTATTTGAAAGGCTATTATTTGTACGAAGGAGATGAAATTCGTTTGGAAAATAGCCCTCAAAAAGCATTAGAAAATGCGGCAAAATTATTAGCGCCAAATTTAAATGGAACAGAGCGTAATGTGGTTTTTTATCATTTGGATTCGACCAATTTGCGGACGTTTCCAATCGCAAATTTGAAAAAAATACTGAATGGTTTTGAAGCAAAAAAATAAATTAAATCTGGTTGGTTTTGGGATGATTGCCTTACTATTTTTAGCGAGTTGCACCGAACCACCGCCACCTAGTTTGAGTTCAAAAGATCGCAAATTTGCAGATAGCCTGTATCGAGATTCAATTAATTTTTTGAAGCCCGTTATTGATAGTATTTGCGAACTGAATTTTGATGAAAACGTACAAGCGACGGTCGATTCAATTATGGCAGAACGATTGGAAGAAATTCGTAAACAAATGGAACGCATCAATGGAAAGTAAAATAAACGGTGGACGGCAGACGATAGACGGCAGACGGATGGACTGTGGTTTTTTTCGATATTTTATTGTCGGAATGCTGGTATTGGCTGCGTTTTTTGTGGCTTGTGAGACACCGCAAGGCAAAACAAAGCAAGATGTAATCAATGAACGGATTACCAAAAAAATAGATTCCTGGTATAAGATTTATTCCAAAAAATGTAGAACAGATGTCTTAGATGCCGCTGCTGCGATTGTTGATTCGACGCTCATCGCAACTGCTCGACTCGCCGCCAATCGCGCCAATAAGCCACCGCGTCCTGTGAAGCCCGGGAAGCCCCGCGTGGAGATTCCTAAAGACACGACTCCCGTTGCCCCGCTGATAGATTTGCTATTGCTTTTAGGAGATACTAATTTGATTAATTCCTTGCTGACAGACTCGCTGACAATGGATAGTCTGCGGATGGATTCCTTGCTACAAGACTCGATTTTGCGGTCAGATTATGAGTTTTATTTTCCAGATACTTTGAAGGAAGAGTAGAAGTTAATTAGACGGAGCAAAAATTTATTTTTTTTGTTTTAATTAATGTAAGGAACGCGAACTAAATAACCTTCGATTCTTGAAGGCATCTTTTGC
>CAYUNA010000917.1:0-2074 GCA_964445895.1 uncultured Saprospiraceae bacterium
GCGGTTCGGATATTAGACAATGAGCTAAAGATTTTCGCCACGAAATATACAAAGTAAGTAACATCAGTTAACAATATACTTTTGTATATTTTCTATCTTTTGTCCGTCCGCACCACCTGGTTATATTTTATAGACGGATAGAAAAAAGTTAAAGAACAAAATTTTGTCTGAAAAATCATCAAAGTAATGACCAAAGTCGAGATGCACATATACCGTAGCATCTAAACTCAAATCTCATTTATAAAATCTATTGTACGGACTTCCGTTTTCGATTCAACTTTATCGTCCAATAAGCAATCACCATAATGCCAATCGCTCCGGGTGATAACCAACCAATTAAACCAGATATTACGCCATTGGCAACGATAAATGCCGTCACTGAAGCGATGAATCCACCAATCATTTTGGATAGGTGGAGTTGTAAATATTGTTCTCTTAATTTTGTTTTGTTTCGGTAGCGAGCAAAATCAATAAAGGACATAATTATGCCTACAATTCCGAAAACACCGAGGACAATATTGAATTTCCCAAACTGAATAATCGGGTATAAAATCATCCCAATACCCGTAATTAACATCGTTGTAGAGAGAATTTTATCCCAAAATAAATTAACTGTTTGTTGTTTGTATCGCAGGACTAAATAACCGCCAACAATCAAATATAAGGTGAAGACACCGATACAAAATAAAAACGGACTTTCATGCTCTGGCATCACCGACACAAATAATGAAATTACGTCAGAAATCAGCAATGAATAAAAGAAGACCAACCCTGATTTTTTGTGAATTTTCCCACCTTTTTTAGCTATCATCGAAACGGTGCCTGCTATCATCGCTAATGTCCCTGTAATGACGTGGATGTAGATAATGAATTTGATAAAATCTTGTAAGGTCATGATAATCTTTTTAATAGGTATGGTGCAAAAATCGAAAGTTATTTTTGGACCATTTCATAAATTTTATAAATAAAATTTTGTGGTTTTAATTTAGAGCATGTTTAAAATTTACTCTTATCGTGAGGATAAATCTCTTGAGGGATATATCAAAAGGTCTTCTGACCGAATGCACCCCAAAATATTCTTTTTTAGATGGAGCAACATCAGTTAATAGCTATATTCTAAATACATCGCCGTACTCATTCCTCGGAATCGTTTCCATTTGTCCTGACTGCCATATTTATAAAAATGAGTGCCGGTCGCAGGCATATTCATTGGCAAGCTCAAACTACTTCCTTTTCCAGCGTGATAAATCCACTCTAAACATACAATCACGTCTTCTTCAAGGCGAATATTTTGAGTTTTTAAATCTACTTCCACCCAGCCTTTCGCCTTGTCTTTAATCGTAATGATAAGGTCTTTCGCATTCAGATTTTTATCTGGTCGTCCATTTTTAATGCGAAAAATGTTGATGCGAAAACGGATTTCATCAAAATTATTAGCGGAAATATAAAAATTGAATTTTTCCAAAAAGGCATTCTTTTTTCCAATCTTAAAACGACGACCAACGGATGCACCTAAATTTTGGTTTGGCTGCCGATTGATGGCAAAATGATTGAACATTTTTGAATTGGTGCGGCGTGTTCCGATTGTTTTAAAACGGGTCAGTTCGGGGCGAACTTCAATGACAGAAAGGGTGAACGCATCTTCTTTTAAGGCGATGACAATGGTTTCTTTTTTTAAGAATTGACCAACCGTAAAATCCTGTGTTTCGTAACCTAAGTAGGAAAATCGGACGATGGATTCGGAGGTAATTTCTTCATTTAAGTAGAGTTCAAAATCACCATCAATTGAAGAAATTGTTCCGAAGTGTGTGTCCACCACGCCGATATTGACGTAGGACAATGGCTCCTTATTGGCAGCATTTATTACTTTTCCTTTTAAAATAGTTTCTGTTTGCGAAAAGCTAAAACTAAGCGTAAACAAGCCAATGATGATGGTAAAATATATTTTTAAAAGATTCATTTGTTCCTGATTTTGAATAACTAACTAATGTTATGCACTTTGTACATTTCGTGGCGAAAATCTTTAGCTCATTGTTTAATATTCGAACCGCCACGAGAAGATTCTCAAGGGAGA
>CAYUNA010000918.1:0-2074 GCA_964445895.1 uncultured Saprospiraceae bacterium
AATTGCATTGCTAAACTTCTGTTAATTCACATCCAATCACCAAACATTTCGTAATTTTACCACATGATAATTTGACAGGCAACTGCCCAAATTTGATTTTTTCTACACATTTTACCAATACCCACTCTACATATCGTATTTTTGTCAAACTGTTTACTAAAATGGGGAAAAATCCATGCAGCAAACAGGTCAAAAATATAGTTCTACTCTAAGAAGACATCCATAAGACAATCACAGTTTCTATCTAAAAATAAGAATCCAATGTTAAAAAATCTCTGGTGCTTTGGTGTACTAATTGCACTCCTATTTGTTGCGTGTAGCAAAATTGACGATGTTTCCAACGCTGATGTTTTGAAAGGAGACCCCGAATTTGCAGTCCCACTGGCGGTCGCTAATACCTCTTTTCAAGAATTAATTGAAAATTTTGATGACAATACCTTCATTACAATTGATGCCGATGGGCTGATTCGATTGCGGTATGAGGGCGATGTTTCGGTGCGTACAAGTCAGGAAATTTTGGAAGAAGCAGTAGAGTCTTTACCGACGCTTTTGCCACTAAGTCAAACGAATCCTGATACCTTGCCGTTTAATTCTCCCGAAGAATTGGAGGTTGATTCGGCAGTTGTAAAAATGGGCGCAATGGTTGGATTTGGTGCTACACGAGACCCCAGTATGCCTTCAATTGCCTCTATAAAAATAACCCTACCGCAAGTTCGACAAAACGGCCAGCCCTTAATTTTAGAAGCGAATTATCCATTAGGACTGACTGTTTTAGGATATAATCCAATTGACATTGGCGGATATGCGCTTGTTCCCGAAGATGGAAAATTGAATGTCGAGTACGAAGCCTTGGATGAGAATGGCGAACTTGTTACTTTCGGAGAGAATGGTTATGCTTTGGTTATCACTTTGGAAGATTTTGATTTTACTTATATTGAAGGTTTTTTAGGTTATCGCCTTCACGACGGCGACCGTGACACACTTTCTATTGACTTTTTTGAAAATTGGATTCAAGGTGAAGTTTACTTTGAAGACCCAGAGATTAGAATTAATCTGGAAAATTCTTTTGGCATTCCGACTCGTTCAGTCATTAATGTTTTTGATATTTATACGGCTACAGGCGAGGTTTTACCTTTAGAAAGTGACGTTCTAAACATTGCAGATAATCAGGGTATTGACTTTCTCTTTCCTACGGTTAATCAAGTGGGAGAAGTCTTGACCCAAACCTTCGTTTTTGATAAAAACAACTCTAATAT
Source organism: uncultured Saprospiraceae bacterium (assembly GCA_964445895.1). GTDB lineage: Bacteria > Bacteroidota > Bacteroidia > Chitinophagales > Saprospiraceae > CAYUNA01. The sequence goes on from CAYUNA010000918.1 coordinate 1,257, forward strand.
ACGGGATGTTTTGGGTTCTCAACCCGTCGCATTGGATTATGATGTGGATGCCCGTACCAATCCCGATTCATTGGTTAATATTCGCGGATTTTTGACTGATGAAAGTTTTTATAAAGTGCAAGTTGAAGTCGAATTACCGATGTATGGTTGGGCACGTGGTTTTATTGCGACGGATACTTTTGATGTTAATTTTGCCGACTTTAGTGATATTTCAGAGGTTGAATTCAAGCTTGTATCTGATAATGGTACGCCTTTAGATATTGCGACTCAAGCTTACTTTATAGACGACAATTTCAATATTATAGACTCCCTATTGACAACTCCTGAATCTCTAATTGCCGCTGCCCCTGTAGATTCGGATGGCGTAGTGGTCGAACCATTTACTAAATCGACTTTGATTCCTTACTCTGCCGAGCGTTTTAATCGTATTCGAGATGCCACGCAGATACTCCTACAAACAGCATTTTCAACTGTGAATGATGGAGGTGTTTCGGTGAAAGTTTTTGCAAAAGATGAGGTGTCGATTAGAATGGGTATGAAAGTAAAAACGGATTAAATCAAGTTCATAGTCAGTTTCTTTGAATTATGAGAAGTGAGAAAATCGCAAGATTTTCGAGCTTCAAACACCTCACTCTCCCGCGCCGCAGGCGCGGGGCGGTGGGGTGTTAAGGGAGCAAAACGGTTTTTGCAAACCGTTTTGCTCCCTTAAAAATTCCTTTGTGAAAAATTTAAAGAAACTTTTGTTACACTTTACTTATAAATGATAGACTTATATTTATTAAAAAAAATTACTGAAGTTAATTTGTGATTAGTTGATT
>CAYUNA010000919.1:0-2066 GCA_964445895.1 uncultured Saprospiraceae bacterium
AATCAATGATTTAGGGTTTTGACGAAGAATCAAAGAAAGCGTTTAGCGAGCTAAACGACTGATTTGATGCAAAATCAAGTTCTTAAATGCTTGGTTTTTCAGGAAGTAGAAAAACTAGACATGCTCTTATCCAACCATCCCCGTTTTATGCAAAATCGTCAATTGACTTCGGTAAGCTTTGGCAATATTTTCCTGCGTGAAAGTCGTTTCGGTATCACCAAACGCAATCAAGCGTTGATTTAACAAAATGACTTTATCAAAGTATTCGGCAACCGAAGAAAGGTCGTGATGTACAACTAAAAGTGTCTTGCCTTGACTCGCTAATCTTTTTAAAATATCAATAATTTTTTCTTCTGTTGTAATATCTACACCCACGAAAGGTTCATCTAATAAAAAGACATCTGCTCCCTGACACAACGCGCGTGCAATAAAAACCCGCTGCTGCTGTCCACCAGACAACTCTCCAATTTGGCGGTCTTTTAAATGTTCAATTCCTACGTCTTTTAAAGCTGTCATTGCGACTTCCTTATCCTCTTGGTTGATGCGCGAAAACATCTTTTTCAACGGGTATCGCCCCATCAAGACGATGTCCATCACTGTTGCCGGAAATTGCCAATCGACTCCATTGCGCTGTGGAACATAGACGATTGATTTTCGCTGCGTTTTTATCGTTTTACCATTGATTAAAATCTTTCCGGAATTCAAATCTATCAATCCTAAAATTGCTTTGAACAACGTCGATTTACCCGCACCATTCGGACCAATTACACCATAAACGTTACCAGGTTGAAGGTCAAGATAGATATTAGTCAATACCAGTTTCCGATCATATGCGACGGATAATCCTTTAATGGAAATGCTGTTCATAATACTCTATTTTTAATCGTTCATTTTTTTGGCAACAAAGGCAAATGCACCTAAAAATAATACGCCAATTAATGCCCAGATTAATAAAGAACTCCCCTTGTCTTCATCAACAACTTCTTCAACTGTTTCCGCGGGTTTCGTCTCTCGACTCAGCGCTTTCACAATCACATCCGTATTGTACTTCAGCATGTCGTAATAAGATGGCGCAGCACTATCTTTTTCACCAATCGAATCGGCGTATAATTCACCACCAATTTCGACATTATTATCCTTCGCTAATTGTTCCAACATCTTCGGGTTAATTGTACTTTCGATAAAAACAGCAGGAACATTATTTTCTCGAATCACCTTATTCAAACGGCGAATGTCCGAAGTTTGTGCCTCCGCTTCCGTCGAAACTCCCATGATGGATTCCAACTGAATACCGTATCGCCGACCATAATATTGAAAGGCATCGTGAGAAGTAATCAAGATACGTTGGCTAGCTGGAATATTCCGAATTGCTTTTAAAATATAGGTGTCCAAATCTTCCAACTGTTGTTTGTAAACACCATAATTTATTTCGTAAACTTCCTTGTTATCGGGGTCAATTTCTACTAATGCATTTTTGATATTCTCAATATAAACCAAACCATTCGACGCATCCATCCACGCATGTGGGTCGGTCGAATTTTCGTAAACCAAACTTTTCACAGGATTAATTCCCTCGGTAATCGTGACAATTTGACCTTTTGTGCTGGAGTTGTCAATCAATTTTTTCAACCAACCTTCAAAAGTTAATTCATTCCGCAAAATCAAGTCTGCTTCCGCCAACAGTTTAGCATCACTTGGGCGCGGTTTGTACAAATGGGGGTCACTTCCAATCGGCACAATCGTTTTAATATCAACGTGTCCACCAGCGATATTTTCAGCCATATCTGCAAAAATAGATGCGGTAGCAACGACGGATTTTTTTGGCGGGTCAGCAAAAATTACGGTAGCAATTGCTATAAATAAAATAGTTGTAATTGTCTTTTTCATATTTTTCATATTGGTGCTAATACTCTGTAAAGTAAGTCTTTTCATATTTTTTAAAAAGAGTTTTTAAGGGAACAAAACGGTTTGTAAAAACTGGTTTTATCCCTCCCCTCCTTGAGGCTGTATCATAAGGCAATTTTTCTCGTTAAGAGGAAAATTGAATTCTAAAGACGGAGCAAAAA
>CAYUNA010000920.1:0-2063 GCA_964445895.1 uncultured Saprospiraceae bacterium
AAAATAGCGGAAAAACATCCTGTCAAAATATCCAGATAAATAGTGTCATGTACTTGTTAGCGATGCAATCAGGCATTCCTTTATTTATCAATTTTTAAACGTCCAAATTTCTAAATATTTCTACCATGAAACGAAGACAATTTATTAAGAAAACAGCTTTGGCTTCCGCAGCAACAATCGGGATGCCCTACATTTTGCCGACGGGACGATTATTTGCAACGACTAATCCGCCGATGGCAAACCATGTAGTTTTTGTGCTATTTGCAGGAGGTGTTCGGCATCAGGAAAGCATTCAACAAAAGTACTTAGCAGAGAGTCAGGGAGTCAATTCGGAAGGAAATATCATGTACAATATGTTGGCGGGTGCGCCACCGGAGTTGAAGATTGTATATGGGCAAGATGTGCCAGGAGGACTGGAAGGCGCACAACCAATTTCACCAATTTTGCAGACACCGTTAGAACTGCAAGGAACGTTGTTTCCAGAGATACGATTTGGAGGAGGTACAGGTCATTTTGGAGGGTTAAGTTCAGGTGTATCAGGACATTATTCGTACACGCAAGGTTTAAAAAATCGACCAGTGCATCCAACTATTTTTGAATACTTACGTCGATTCGGAGGTTATAAAGCGACCGATACCTGGTTTATCGGCAATGGGATTGGCAATTCTACCCCATTGTTAAATTACTCGGCACATCCTGATTATGGAGGACAATACGGAGCGAACTTCTTTGCGCCAAACGTTACCTTTGGGCAACAAGGTGAAGATTTTATCGAAGGTTTTAAAACTTATCATCCAGAGGAAGAACTTGATCCTATTTTGGAAATGCGGGCTTTTTTGAACCATAATTTTATGCAAACAGGTGGTGAAATACCCAACTTAAACAATACTGAAGAAGAAAAGGAAGATATTAAGGCGTTTATCAAAGAGACTTTTGCCCGAAAAATGTCTGGTCAAATTGCCTTCCCAACCGTAAATGATAACAGGGATTTACGGACAATTGGCTACGCTACGGAAGTTTTGAAATGGTTTAAACCCAAAATAACGGTGCTCAATATGGGGGCGGTTGATGTTTGCCACGACAATTACACGAGCTACTTACGGAATCTCCACAGAGGTGACCATGGTATCGGATTTTTATGGAATTATATTCAAAATCAAATTCCAGAAATGGCTGGTAATACCGCTTTAATCGTAATGCCCGAACATGGTCGAAATTTAAATTCTAATGGCATTTTGGATGAAAATGATTGGTTTGCGTATGACCACGATGGTGATCCGAATTCTCGACGAATTTTCACCTTAATGGCAGGTCCAGGCATCGAAGCGGGGCTACGCATTGGGTCAGAAAACAACCCAATTGGTGACGCAACAGATGTAACCTTAACGATTGCAGAAATTTTAGGTATCAAAGACGCAGTAGCAAATGCGGGACTGGTACATGGTGGTTCGATGTCACTATTCGATAGAATTTAACAAGGAGTCAGGTGTCAAGCATGAGGAGTCAGGGATGCGTATATCTATGATGCTTCATTCTTGACACCTGACTTCTCAAAATTTCACAAATGAGCATTAAATATTTAACTTTCATACTCGGTATTTCCTTGTTCTTCATGAATTGCGAAGCAGAAGAATATCAAAACCCTTATGACGATATTGAACAAGAGGAAGAAATGATGACTGAGGAAAATATCAACCTTGAACCAACGAGTTTGGCAGGACTCCATGCGAATATTTTTGGAAAAACGTGCGCGAATTCGGGTTGTCACGATGGCAATTTTGAGCCTGACTTTCGAACAATAGAAAGTACTTACAATACACTAATCAATGCGCCAATTATTAAAAACGACCCACAAAATAGTTTTGACTATCGTGTCGTAAAAGGGAATGTGGATGCATCACAATTAATCGCACGGATTACTTACGATATTGACGGGAATTCAGGCATTATGCCGTTAGCTGTCGAACCAGATAGCGATTGGGAAATGAATAAGGAAACGTATATTCAAAACATTACAGACTGGGTAGCGGATGGGGCAAAGGATGTTTTTGGAAATTAAATAC
>CAYUNA010000921.1:0-2062 GCA_964445895.1 uncultured Saprospiraceae bacterium
CGACAGAATTGATTGACCATTGTGCTAATGGGACTAACTTTGCTACAGGAGAGCAGGGAACTAAAATGGATTTTTTCAGTATTTCTTACTACGAAAAAATTGACCAAAATACGGTAAAACTACCTGCGGTAGCTGAGCTTTATCGAAGCAAACTAAATAGTTATCCTCAGTTTAGCGATATTCCTTTTGATATTCAAGAATTTGGAATGTTAAGAGATGAAAATGGTACAAGAGGAATTAGTTTAGTTGATGCAACAGAATTGGGGGCAAGTTGGTATGCCACCATTGCCGATATGGCTTATCAGTATGGTATTACAGAAATTTATGATTGGGGACAAGAGGTAGAAGCCAGTACATTGCCGCAAGGACGCAAAAATGTGACCTCAATGTTGCAAATGATGGAAGGAGGAGATCGAGTAGAAGCAATCGCTAGTCTTAACGGTTATACTGGAGCGATACCCGTTATTAAAGACGATAAAATTTATGTATTAGTCTATAACCACAATCCATCAAGGACTAGTACCTCTAGTAGAACTCTATATCCAAAAATTAAAGGCGGGGCAGTAACTGCCAATAACAAATGGACTATGAATGAGTGGACAGTTGATAAAACGCATGGCGTTTTTATGCACGAACTCTATGAGGATGTGATAGCTGCGGGTGTTCCTACCACGAATGGTCGTATCTATGGTAATCGACCTTCTGATTATTTTGAAGATGGTTGGCAAGATGTATTGAATGACAATTTGGCGAAATATCAAATGTTGGCTGAACTTCCACAAACGGTTACAGATTCTCTTGTTGAAACAAGCGATGACAATATTACTTTGCAGGTAGATTTAGAACCTCATAGTGTTAAGTTGATTGAGTTGATACCGCAGTAAGATAGTCGTCAAAGTGACTACTCCAATGTTATCCAAGCTCCATTTTGTTTGGCACTTCGATAAATAGCATCAATGACGCGGACTGCTTTTAGAGCTTCTTCGCCTGTAATTAGTGGCGTTTTACCTGCCTCTATGGCTTCTGCTACATCTTCAAAATTACGTAAATGACCCCTAAAGTTAATAGCTGAGGGGTCATTTGCGCCTAAACCTTGTATAGCATCTTTCATCAAATTTTCTTTTACAAAATCATCTTCGGCTGTCGGCGTTTTAAAATCCCAAACTCGAAAGGATTCGTCACTCATAAAAACAGAACCTTCGCTGCCACATAGATGCACTTCGGCGGGATGCCCCTGCGATGACCAACAAGAAGTCGCGCCCTGAATGACGCCTCTTGCTCCGTTTTCAAATTCCAATATCGCAACTGCGGTATCTTCTACTTCAATTCCCTCGTGCGTCAAACAAGTAACAGAAGCGGACAATCTTTTGATATTTCCAGCTAAATAAATTAATTGGTCAATCGTATGAATGGATTGATTCATCAAAGCTCCACCACCGTCCAATTTCCAAGTGCCTCGCCAAGCTCCCGAGTCGTAATATTCTTGCGTTCGATACCATTTGACATAAGCATCACAAAGGGTTAATTGCCCAAATCGACCTTGGTCTATTGCTTTTTTGAAAGTTTCCACCGCTGAATTAAAACGTCTATTAAAAATACCTGATAGCACCACTTTTTGCTCTTGGCAAACCAGAATCATTTCCTCGATTCTGGCAGGTGTCACTTCTAATGGTTTTTCACAAATAATATGCTTTCCTGCTTTGGCGGCAGCAATCGTTGGTTCTAAATGCGCTCCAGAAGGGGTCGCAATAGTAACGATATCAATAGATTTATCGGCTAACAAATCATTCAAGTCCGTATAGGCTTTGCACTTGTATTGCAAGCCTAAAGCCTTTGCTTTTTCGGGTTTTCGGGCGTATATCGCTCCTAATTGTCCACCTTTCATAGCTTGAATGGCTTGTGCGTGAAAATTGGCAATCATGCCGCCGCCGATAATTCCGAATGTAAGCATTTTATTTTTCTGTGAAAAACCACCAGCAAAGGCCGTGGTCATGTAAATTTGACTTGATTGGTTACTAAGGAACGCGTCAAAAATAACTTGTAAACAACTTTTATCTTAGGA
>CAYUNA010000922.1:0-2054 GCA_964445895.1 uncultured Saprospiraceae bacterium
CCTGATGCGGTTTTGGATTGGGAAACGGTTAAGAAAGAAATTGAACAGACCTTATAAAATATAGTGTTTCCCTCCAACCCGAAGCTCGACAAGATATTCAAAACGCGATTGATTGGTATGAAACCAAACAACTTAATCTTGGAACATCTTACTTTCAAGAATTGGTCGAAATAATAAAGGCTATTGCTCAAAATCCAGCCATTTTTCAAGTACGCTACCGTGAAGTACGCATTGCCTTTTTAAATAAATTTCCCTTTGGCGTTCATTTTAAAATTGATGCTAATCGAGAAACTATTGTGATTTTGGCAGTTTTGCATACTTCTCAGAATCCGCAGATTTGGTTGGATAGGGGTTAGTTTTTTTTCAATAAAATCCCATCATACTCATAGATATCCCTTTCATATTTTTTAGAAGCTTCTTCATGCAATTTCTTAATTTCAGCTATTGAATCAGCTCTCCTATAATTACTATTTTTCAACAATACTAAGACTTCCTCCATTTTCAATTCTTCATATCCCAAATCGCTTATTAAACTTGATGGATAAGTAGAATCTGGATAATAAATTCAGAATTTAAAAAATAACCAAATTCCTCGACAATCTTTCGATATTTTTTCTGTGCTTCATTATCATCTACAAATTTACTTATTCTACAAAACCTCAGTCTAACAGAAATTTTTCCAACATATAAATAACACCCATTTAGGTTAATTGCTATAGATTCTCCCTTTTCTAATAAAGCATGAATATCTTCTTGATTCTGAAAGTTTCTTGGTTTCCAGTTTAAGCTAAATTTGCATGAGTCATTCTTAGACGGTTTGTATAAATTTTCAATTGATTCAATAATTGACTTCGCAACGGGAATCTGACTTATCGTTTCAAACAGTTCATCTTACTTTATCTCATGGTCTAAATATGCTTTAATGTAAACCCCCATTCCTTTGATTTTTCTTAAATTTCAATAATACTATTGTTTCAATAGATTTTTTTACTTTAATAAACAACTAAAAAAATCAACGATTTACATTTAAATCATCTGCCTCTCTAACACTTCCAACCTCCACCTCCTTCACCTCATAAATCTTCCGTTTCCTTTCAAACAAATGCGCCAGATAATTCCTCAATTCCTCCGCATACGGCTCATAATGTTCTTCCAAATAATAAGAATCTGCCGACGGAAAATAGGATTTAGGAATGTCCTCATTTGAAATCAACTGAAAATTTTGCCATTCTCCTTTTCCATTTATATCAATAGCATAAGCAAATCCATCTGCATTTTTTTCAATCAACGCCACCGTATTTTCTTGCTTTTCAAAAAAAGCGTGAAGCAGTTTTTCTTCCACTTTTACAAAAAGCCAACGGTTAAGTTTTTCATTCCCGTCTGCCCAAAAACCAATAAAATTTTCATCTTTATCATTGATGAAATGAGACTGAATTGGTCCTTCATGGAATAAAAAATCCCCCATTTTCTTGAGTGAAAAATTTAAGTTTGGTAAGCTAATGCTAGTTAGTTTTTCCATGTTTACAGCTTTTTGGTTATTTTGAAATGAGTCGAAAAATCAGCTTTTTCGTAAGGATGCAATGTAAAATGTCCTTTTAAATCAGGCTCATTCCTTTCCCCATCTTCTGCTTTCAAAACTCCCTCCGCGATGTTCTTCCCAATTTTATATTTCACCTTTTCTGCCATTCTTCTAGTCAGTATTTGGAAGCGTTGATTGGCATTTTCTTCTGAAGAGAAAAAAGACAATCCTACTGCTTGGCAAACAATTTCTGGGGGACTTTTTTGAAATCTTGGCGGATTTTTAAGATACTGAGGAAGAAAATTTTGCTCGTCCTCCATATCGTCAAACACCCATCGGTAAGCAATAGTTTCCTTATTTTGAAATTCATCGGGCGGACAGTCGGCTTCCAATGAATCCATCATTTCTTGATATTTAAAATTCGGCTTGCTCATAGTTTGATGATTTTACTGAGCAAATATAAACAAAATATCCTACCCTTCCTCAATCCCCAAAGCAATCCCCGTCACCTCATAAATCCGCATCCCCTCATTCC
>CAYUNA010000923.1:0-2050 GCA_964445895.1 uncultured Saprospiraceae bacterium
GCGTTTTTATGCACCATCACACCTACCGTTTTTAGTCGAAAATAAGCCGCTGACATATATAAATAGCCTTTGTAATCACTTATTTCTCCCCAAGAATTTTTGATGATGTAATATTTCGTACCATTTTGGTCTTTTGCCGTCCCGACAATGTGCATCAGATGGTCGTCTGTCGTCGAATAGTCCATAAAAGTTTGTTGGCGCAATTCCTGAGTTACCTTAATCTCTGCACCTGGCTTGGTAAATAAATCTTCTCGTTTTTCATCCATCGGCAACACTGCTATTCCATTCCGGGAAGAAAAGCCTTTTTCACTTACATCACCATCCCAAGAAACCGTAAATCCATTAGCCAAAGCATTGTCCACAATTCGTTCTACATCGCCCATTTGAAGATTGATATAGCTACCATTCGAGTAGTTATCTGGAATTTCTAAAATACACTCCTCAAAAAACGGATGATGTGTATAAGAAGTGAACGACAAGTAATCTTCTGGATTGATTTTCAGCGACTTAGTGAACGATTCAACGGTATAATCTTTACCGTCGTAGGTAAATTTCTCAGGGGTGTCCCCCATGTAAATATCCATAATTGCATCAATGCCCCCCGCCCATCTTGGCGTCGGTCGCTTCTGCTTGATGATACCATCCAACATCCCTTTCAATGCCACCTCCATCTCACTATGGTCGTGCATATCTGATGCTTCTACTTTGCCATCGAAGACCGATTCAGGTACGATTCCACCCATTTTATATGCTCGAATCACATCATGTGCAAGACTTCCCTGACTAAAATTTGCTTTGCCTTGTCGCAGTACATAATTTCGGGCTTTATCTTGATAGATGCTACGCACAATGTACATTTCCGACAGGTCAATGTTCGGCTGTCCCATACGCATCAATTCTGATTCCAAAAAAGAAACCGTCGAAAAGCTCCAACAAGTCCCCGTCCGTTGCTGATTTTTGATAGCAGTACAGGCAACTTTATTGGTCTCCGTAAATTGGTATTGGGCAAACGCTGAACAAGTAAATATTGTCAGCATAGATAGTAAAACGGATTTTTTAAACATATTTATTAATTTTATAAATCAAATATTCGGTTTTGGCAAAAATACATGATTACTTTTGTCTTTGAAAATCTAATTTTATGCAAACAAATAATAAAGTCCTCGGCATCATCCCTGCCCGCTATGATTCTTCCCGTTTTCCAGGAAAAGTACTGGTCGATATTGCTGGAAAATCCATGATTCAGCGCGTATATGAACAAGCTAAAAAAGCAACTGCCCTCTCTGAAGTGGTCGTCGCAACGGATGACGAACGTGTATTTCAAGCCGTAGAAGCTTTCGGTGGACAAGTTATTTTTACAGATAAAAATCATCAAAGTGGTACCGACCGCTGCGCCGAAGTGCTGCGATTTGACCATTTTAAAAATTTCTCTATCGTCGTTAATATTCAAGGCGATGAACCATTTATTCAACCCGAACAAATTGACAAAGCTGTCCTATTTTTGCAAAAAAACAAACAATTTAATATTGCTACTTTGGCAAAAAAAATTGAAGAGACCCAACCACTTTTTAGTCCAAATGTCGTCAAAGTTGTTTTTGGAAATACGCAAAATGCCCTATATTTTAGTCGAAATGCCATTCCTTATCTACGCGATGAACAGTTGGGCAATTGGCTACAAAAAGCCGATTTTTTTAAACACATTGGTCTCTATGCTTTTAGAAATACGACCCTCGAAGCTATCGCTAAATTGCCGACAGGGCGGCTGGAGAATTGGGAAAAACTGGAACAGTTGCGTTGGTTAGAAAATGGATTGTCGATTGGAGTGGAAATTACGAATTTGGAGACGATTGGGATTGATACGCCAGACGACTTACTTTTAGTAGTTGAAAAATAGGCTTTTAGGAACGTTAGATAATTTCACATTTTTGACAGGATATTTTGCCCCATAAAAAAAGAGGCGATGTATCAAATGTAATGCTGTACTTTAGCCGTTAAGTGAGCACCCCTGATTATTTTTTTTCAGATGGAGCAAGTTTAGATTTTTTAATAA
>CAYUNA010000924.1:0-2047 GCA_964445895.1 uncultured Saprospiraceae bacterium
TCCTTATGAAAAAAAATTGAACCGTTTATACGAAATTTAGTAATTTGCAGCCCGTTTTCATAGTCAATACCCAGAACTTTCGCTAATGAATGCCGAAAATTTTTCAGAATATTTAAAAAATCCGTCACAGTTGTACCAGATTCCTTATGAGGAACTGAAGTCGCTGGTGTTGCAATATCCGTACTCTCCGAATTTGCGCTACCTCCTCATGCGCAAAGCGAAAATGGACAATCACGAAGATTATGACCGATTATTAGAGTTGGCTTCGACCTATAGTATTGACCGAACTTTCCTTTTTAAAAAAATGAAGGCTGATAGATTAATTCCTCATTTTGAAGAAAACTATGAGCTAAATGAAGAGTATTTGGAGTTGAAAGAACTGGATACGTTGGAGGCTACTCCTGAGTTATTGGAAAAAGTAGAGACTGAAAAAGCAGACGAATTGGCATTTGCCCTGGAAGATTTAGCGGATACGCCAGACAGTCCGCCTGTAGAAGCACCCCAAAGTGTGAATAAGGCAGACAACTTGGCAGAAGAAGATACAGAGTCGCTCTTGGAACGGCTTTTGGACGGAGAGTTTGCAGACCTTGATGCGGTAGAAGAACATGAGGCGATGAATAATTTATCTTTGGCAGATATTTCAAAAGTAGACCATAGAACTGAAAATAGTGCCGTTGAAGACCGAATCATTGATGACTCATTAGGAGAATTAGCAGATAAATCGGATTTGATTCAGCAGTTTGAAGCAGGTGTGGAAGAAACGAAAGAATCCAAAATAGAAGCCGCTTCTTCTGATGAAAAAACAGAAATTGAGGAAGCAATAGAACAAGATATTGAGGCAGAACTGGCAAAGCAATCTGCTGAAAATCAATCTACGGTAACAGACGAATTTGATATTGATGTGGAGGAGGAAGGGCAAATTATTGAGCAAGAGCGTTTTCCTGATTTGGAGTTGCAGCCTTTAGAAAATATTTTAGAGGAGGAAGTACCAACTTTGGATGACTTGAATGAAGAGAAGGAAACGATTGATACGACTGAAATTGAGGCGGCAACCGAAACAGCAGAAGACGGTGAGACAGCGGCTGATTTTGATAAAGAAGTGGAAGAAGATGATGCAACAACTCTTAAAGCACTGGCGAGAAAGCCGAAAGAAACCAACAATCAAGTGGCTTCTTTTTCACCTGAACCGCTTCCAAAATCATCTTTTAATAGTTGGCTACAACAATACCGGTCGCCGTTTTTAGAAGATAAAATGGAAGAAAAAGAGGTGTCTGATAAAAAAGGTAAAAAGAAAAAGAAAAAAAAGAAGGAAAAAGAGACCTTAGGAGTAGCAAAGGCGAGTGTGCGGGAAGATTTGGAAATAGCGACGGAGACTTTGGCTTCATTATTGGAAAAACAAGGGCATTATGGTCGCGCAATTCGCATGTATGAAACTTTGCGTTTGCGTAATCCCGAAAAAAATGCTTTCTTTGCGGCGAAAATCGAAGCGTTGCAAAAGCTGCGCAATGAAGAATAAAAAATCGTGTTACTGTGTTGAAGTATTTAAGGTGTTAAAGTTATATCCCCAATTTGAAATGGATGAGACAATAGCATTTTAAACACGAACACATAAACACATCAATACGTTAACACATAAAATATATATCCGATGGTTGGCATGACAATCTTGATAGCACTTGTATCAGTTTTATTGATGGGTGCAGTACTTATCCAAAACCCAAAAGGTGGAGGAGTTGATTCTACATTTGGTGGAGCGCAGGCAAATCAAATGTTTGGGGCATCAAAATCTACAGACTTTATTGAAAAAGTAACCTGGGGGTTGGCAGCAACATTATTTGTGTTGTGCATCATCACGGCTTTGATGGTCGGTGGCGAAGGTGTAATCGAAGATTTTAGAAGTGCAGGATAAATAAAGTAGAGGATATTTTAATATTCCCCTTTGTTTTTTCAAAAAAAAGACCTGGCAAATGAATTTTGTTAGGTCTTTTTGCGTTTAGGAACGCGAAATAAATAAATTGACATTCTTGAGAGAGAAAGTTTGGTCTTA
>CAYUNA010000925.1:0-2047 GCA_964445895.1 uncultured Saprospiraceae bacterium
ATCGTTCAATTTTATCTTTCAGGTATTTATGATTTGAAAATGATTCAATCTAAATTCCACATTTCTTCCAAATTGGTTTTTCAATGGAGAAAATGGTATTTTCAATATTTTGAATCCAAATTTCAAGTCTATACCGATGAAAAATCTATCACCTCAGCAGCGTATCGAGCAATTAGAACAAGAGTTGAAAAAAACTCAACAAGCTCTACAAGAAGAACAACTCAAAACTGCTTGTTTGAAAAAAACAATTCAGTTAGCAGAAAAGCATTATCAAATCAAAGTCAAAAAAAACTCTGGCATCATACCGTCAGCGAAGTAAAAGAAGAATTTCCTTTAGCGAGTTTAAAGACCTTGTGTGCTTTCTTTGGTAAAACTCGGCAAGCTTGGTATAAAGCTCAAAACGCCAAGGAAATCGAACAGATGAAAGACTTACTCGTAATTGAGCATGTCCAACATATTCGCAAATATTTACCTCGTCTAGGCACTCGAAAACTCCACCACATGATGGGTGGCTTTTTTGAAAAACATCAGATCAAGATGGGACGAGATAAACTGTTTGATTTGCTAAGAGAATTTAACTTGTTAATTCGCAAAAAGAAGCGAACTAAGAAAACTACTAACTCTAAACATCGCTTTCGAAAGTACCCTAATTTAATTTTCAAGGTCTCCCCTATTCGAGCCAATCAAATTTGGGTAAGCGACATTACCTACATTCGAATTGGAAATACTTTTAGCTACTTAAGTCTGGTTATGGATGCTTACTCTCGCAAAATAGTTGGTTGGGATTTATCTGAAAGTCTTCAAGCTGAAGGTGCTCTAAGGGCACTTCGTATGGCATTAAAACAACGAATAAATAAAAACCAGCAACTTGCTCATCACTCTGATCGAGGCATCCAGTACTGCTGTAAGGAATACATCAAACTACTACAAAAAAATAAGATTGATGTATCAATGACCGAGCGATCTGAACCAACTGAAAATGCAATGGCTGAAAGAATCAACAGAACTTTAAAAGAAGAATTTTTACAGTACTATAGTTTTTTCAATCATAAAGAAGCTGTTAAAGCTACTCGAAAAGCAGTCAAGTATTACAATGAAAAAAGACCACATTCAAGTATCAACTTTTTAACGCCCAACCAAGCGCATTTAAAAACAGGTTCTTTGAAAAAGTGCTGGAAAAATTATTCTAAGTATTTTGATAAATTTGCTGAAAAGCAAATCTCAGAAAATCCAAAATCAAGAGCGTAATTGTATTGTTAATCTGTCAACTTTTTTCAGGACTATTTATTTATGAGATGTTCTAAATTTAGAACATCTCATAAAAAATAAACTTACCGATACCGTTCAAACCAAGCCACTATATGTTCAATCTTCGCAATCAATTGACTAGGCCTTCGAGCAATAAAATGCGAAGCTCCTGGTATCTCTACCAATGCCGTTTCAATTTTTCGAATTTTCAAAGCATGGTATAATTGCTTTGCTTCTGAAAGTGGCGTTCTCAAATCAGCAGTTCCCACCATGACCAATGTAGGCGTTTGGATATTTCCCACCAAAGAAACAGGTGAAAATTTCATGTACGTTTCCATGTTTTCCCAAGGTTGACCGGGGTAACGTGAATTGGCATATCCATAATAATTATCTGCTGTTAAGGTTTTACTGATCCAATTCATTACAGGTTTGATAACTGCTGCGGCTCGGAAGCGATTATTTTTTCCAATCATCCATGCGGTCATAATTCCACCTGCACTTCCTCCAGTTACATAAAGACTATCTTCTGTTAAATATGATTTTTGTAACAATACATCTACACCATCCATAACATCTTGGTAATCTTCACCTGGATAGTTATGATACAACAGATTCCCAAACTCTTCACCATAACTTGTACTCCCTCTCGGATTTGGATAAAAGACCACATACCCTGCAGTAGCATACAATTGAATTTCAGGAGAAAAGCGATCTCCATAATTGGAAATAGGACCTCCATGATTTTCAACTAGCAATGGATATTTTTTATTTGCATCAAAGTTAGGTGGATAGACTACCC
>CAYUNA010000926.1:0-2045 GCA_964445895.1 uncultured Saprospiraceae bacterium
TTTTTTTTCTCCACTTCGGTCGAAATGACAGTTTAGTTTTCTTTTAAAAGAGGGAATATTGTTAGCGTCAGCGATGCTATGACTTATTTTAAAAAGAAAATGAGGACAAAAAGACCTTGTCGAGTTGGCGGAGTTATTTTTTCACCGTTACTAAGGTCAGATATTGAAAAAGGGTTGTCAAAATTTGGCAACCCTTTTTTAATATCTTTTTATAAAATTGCGTGAATACTCTATCCATTTCCTACTTTTGCACCAAATCGTTTTTCTATGAAATCAAACTTAAAAGTAGGTGTACTCGGCGGCGGTCAACTCGGTAAAATGATGGCGTTAGCTGCTCAAAATTGGGATTTAAACATCTGGTGCCTCGACAAATCGAAGGATTTTCCAGCAGGTACAGCCTGCAATAATCTAGTCGAGGGTGATTTTAAAAACTTCGATGATGTTTATAATTTTGGTAAAATGGTTGATGTCCTGACCATTGAAATTGAACATGTCAACACAGATGCGCTTTTAAAATTAGAGGAAGAAGGTCTAAAAATTCATCCTTCGCCGACTGCTTTAAATTTGATAAAAGATAAAGGATTACAAAAATTATTTTATCAAACTTATAATATTCCGACTGCAAAATTTGACTTATATGAAAGTGGCGAAGCGATAAAAGCAGCGGTTGCCAATGGCAGTTTGAAAACGCCATTTGTGCAAAAAGCAAGGTCAGGTGGCTATGATGGAAATGGTGTAGCTGTCATTAAAAGTGAAGCAGATTTTGCTAAAATAATGCCCACAGCATCAATGGTGGAGCCCATGGTTAGAATTGCTAAGGAACTTGCCGTCGTCGTTGCCAGAAATGAAAATGGAGACATAGTAGCCTATCCACCTGTAGAGATGGAATTCAATCCAGTTGCCAATTTAGTGGAGTTTTTGGTTTGTCCGGCTGACATCTCAGAAAGCATTGCGAAAGAAGCGGAAGCATTAGCTAAAAACGTGATTGAGAAATTTGATATGTGTGGGTTATTGGCAGTTGAATTATTTTTAACACCTGATAATAAAATATTGGTTAATGAAGTTGCGCCACGTCCGCACAACAGCGGTCACCATACGATTGATAGTTGCTATACGTCGCAATTTCAGCAGCATTTGCGCGGTATTTTGAACTTGCCTCTTGGTAGTACGAAAATGAAATCACCGTCGGTTATGGTTAATTTATTAGGGGCAGCAGGGCATACTGGTCCTGCACAATACCCGGGCTTTTCGGAATGTATGGCTATCGAGGGAGCGAAATTTCACTTGTATGGCAAAAAAATTACCAAGCCTTTTCGGAAGATGGGACACGCCACTATTTTAGATACAGACATTGAAAAAGCGAAGGAAAAAGGGCGTTTGGTCATGGAAAAATTTTTAATTGTAACCCGGTAGTTGGTTATTCCCGTTAATGTTTGCTTGCACACATTAATCACTAACCACTAACCACTAACCATTAACGAAAATGGTAAGTATCATTATGGGGTCAGACTCTGACCTTCCAATTATGCGGCAAGCTGCCGATATGCTAACAGAATTGAAAGTCGAATTTGAACTCAGTATCGTCTCTGCACATCGTACACCTGAACGGTTGTTTGAGTTTGCCCAAAATGCACATCAGCGAGGCATCAAAGTCGTGGTAGCGGGTGCAGGCGGAGCAGCGCATTTACCTGGTATGGTAGCATCTTTGTCGCCGTTGCCAGTGATTGGTGTACCGATAAAGTCCTCAAATTCGATTGATGGTTGGGATTCTGTATTGTCGATTTTACAGATGCCAGGCGGTGTTCCTGTGGCGACGGTTGCGCTGAATGGTGCGAAAAATGCAGGAATTTTGGCAGCTCAGATTATGGGGACAAATGACGCGGAGTTGCAGCAAAGAATTACGCAATACAAGCAGGATTTGAAAGCGGGCGTACAGGCAAAGATTGACAAATTGGAAAAAGTAGGTTACGCAGATTATAAAAAATAGAAAATTCCTTATTTACAAAAAGGGCTTTCTCATAAAAACTAAAAGGCGCATAGCGACT
>CAYUNA010000927.1:0-2037 GCA_964445895.1 uncultured Saprospiraceae bacterium
TGTATTTGGCAAATCATAAAATTAATGACCAAGTCGAGATGTGTGCATACCGTAGCTACTAAATACAGTGTGTAAAAACATTCTTTACGTTTTGCTCGTCGGCTAAAGCCGCCTCGCTTTTGGGGTTTTAGGGGCGAGATTGATTGAGTTTTTACACAGTGTATTAAACGAATTGCCTTAGAGCGTATTTAGTTTTCCTACTTCCTAAAAACTATACATGCTCTTAATTATCCGACGGTTTTTCTACAAAATACATATCAATATCGCCATAATTTTTGGCATTCACTTTCCCGCGATACTCACAAGCAAATTTGTCGCTAACCAATTTATAAGTCGAAGATGAAATATTCACCTTTCCAATTTTTCCGCCCGTTTCCATCCGTGAAGCTACATTGACAGTACTGCCCCAAATGTCATAGGCGAATTTTTTATTGCCTACCACACCTGCAATTACGGGCCCCGTATGAATGCCTATTCGAGCTTCAAAAAACGGCTCATTTCGAGCAATTTTCTCCAATTTCCATTGGCTTAAAAACTGTTGAATTTCCAGTGCAGCATTCACCACATCTTTTGCCTGACTCGTGCTGCTATGAGGCAATCCACCCGCACACATATAGGCATCTCCAATAGTTTTTATTTTTTCCAAACCATATTTCTCCATGATACCATCAAATGCTTTAAAACAATAATCAAGGTCTTTCACCAATTGTTCAGGCGACATTTTTTTAGAAATAGAAGTGAAATTTTTAAAATCTGTAAATAAAACCGTCGCTTCTTCAAATCGTTTTGCCTTCGCAGTTCCTTTTAATTTCAACTCATCCGCCACTATTTTTGGTAAGATATTCAACAATAATTCTTCCGAACGTTCGCGTTCTTCTTGAATAATTCGGTTCTTTTCCTCTAATACTTTATTGTGTGCTTTCATGCCCATAAAACGCATGAACAAACCAAACAGTACTAAAAGAACACAACCAACTGCAGCCATTAAAAAGTTTCTTTGAGTTTTTTCAAGGTTAAGTTCAGCGGCTAATTCTCCGTTTTTCATCTCTTGATTAGCGAGACGCATTGAGTCTAAATTGCCCGCATACGACATCGAATCCACCAGTCTTCGCTGCTCCAAAATCATAAACTCAGCGCGAATCTGTTCCTCATTCATTGTTTGGATTGCAGCCTCTTTGGCAGCAACTTTATCGGCAAGATTGGCTTTTTGTGTTCGTAGTTTTTTCTGTTTATCCTCTAGTGTTTCAACCGTTTCTGTCAATTCTTCTTTTTGTCCCGCAAGTATCCTTTTTTGGGCAGCAAGTGCAGCTTTTTCTGCTTCAAGTTCGGCAGCTTTTTCCTCAGCCTCTTTACGCTTTTTACCGAAAATATTCCCCAAGCCGCCACCGCTTTCTTCTACCTCTTTGCCTTCAAAAATCGCAATTTCTTCTTCGATAGCCTTCTTTTCCTTCGACTTTCCGCGCGCGTAAGCGATTTCTTTCAACAAATTTAAATTAGCCCGAACCAGTTTTTTATCCTTCGTCAATTCTATGCTTTCTCTTGCCTTTATCTCTGCTACATTTCGATTGGCAGCAATCCGATTAGGCATTCTCAACAGTACTTTAGCTTCTCGATTAAGCGAAATTGCCATCCACTTTCGGTTATTGGCTTTTGTGGATTTATCCGTTGCTTGGATCGCAAACTTTTGAGCATTTGGATAACTTCCTTGACTATAATAATGGTCAAAAAGTGCAATCGCATTTTTAAAATAAGTTTCACCTGTCTGGGCAGAAAGATTGGCTTCTATCGTTGCAAAGTCTTGCGAAAAAGTGGTTGTCAAAAAAATTGTCAATAGACTGATTAGGAGGAAATGTTTCATTATTATGGGATATTGTATCTGGTGAAAAATGAGCATTGGTCAAAAATTATATTGGTCAAAAATTAGTCCGTAAAGTGAGATTTGGTATGCTAATCTACAACTCAGTAAATCTCTGTTATTGAAAACAGGTATGTGCACATTATTCGACATTTAATTTAAATGAAGACTCAATGCACTGC
>CAYUNA010000928.1:0-2037 GCA_964445895.1 uncultured Saprospiraceae bacterium
TTAATAGTCAAATATTCACCAATAACAGAACCACTTCTTTTACCCATCAATTCTTCCCGTGCGATTTCTCCAATAATACAAACCTTTCGACTTTCTGCTACATCTTTATCATTGATGTGTCGACCGTCAACCATAATGGTATTTTCTAAAAATTGGTGACCTGCATGTACCGACCGAATGTTAATTTGTAGTGCTTTTCCTTGATACTCGGTAATATTTCTGTTACTCACATAATATCGACCCGTGATGTGTTCTACACCTTGCACGTCATTCTTAAGCATTTCGTAGTCATCATTGTGAAAAATAATCCATCTACCAGGTTTTAGACCTTTATAGGGTAGGGTAGTTCGATAAGTATAAATCCAAATGCTATTCAAGGCATCATCACTAAAATTTTTTTCAAAACTATTTTGTAAACCATTGCCTGCACCCAATAAAATAACTAACATGAAAATACCCCACCAGACAGCCAAAGCCGTCAGTATCGTTCTTACTTTATGTCGTTTTAAGGATTGAAAAACCTCCTGCCATTTGTCGTAATCAAACAAGGTTTCAATGTTTTGTCCCTCAAGATACCACCCGCGGCTGTATCATAAGGCGATTTTTTTCAATAAGGGAATTTTGTGAAAAATAACTAACCCGTTTTATCCCTTCCACGTTGCCGTTAGGTTAGTGCGAATTTTAATTGTATTAAAGTATAATGCTATTTGTTTTTTCTATCACTTATTCTTCCGCAATACAAGAAGTGTTCTCTAATACGGAGCAAAAACTGCATTTTTTCTAAAATGCAGTTTTTACTCCGCTTAAAAAAGAAATCCGTAGTGCATGCGGATAGAAGCTGACTATGGAACAGCATTACACATAATGCAATTAATTATGTGTTTGATCCTACTTGCAACGCGTATTGCTACTATTGGAGCTCGAAAATTTTCAATTTTCTTCCTCTTGTTGAATATTATCATGTCAGTAACACAATCTAACGATTAACCATTATTTGCCCATCTGTTAAATGAATGGTACGATGCGTTTTTGCTGCGATATCATCTTCATGCGTTACTATAACCACTGTAATTCCTTGGTTATTGACATCTTTAAAAATTTCCATGACCTCATAAGAAGTCTGGGTATCAAGTGCACCCGTTGGTTCATCAGCAAGAATCATTTTAGGCTGAGTGACCAAGGCCCGCGCTATGGCTACTCGTTGTTGCTGACCGCCCGACATTTGGTTAGGGTAGTGGTGTGCCCAATCTTTTAGTCCAACTTTAGCCAGATATTCGGTAGCCATTTCGAGTCGTTTGTGACGGTCTATCTTCTGATAATAAAGGGGTAGTGCGACGTTCTCAGCCGCAGATTTAAAAGGAAGAAGGTTAAATGATTGAAAAACAAATCCAATAAATTGATTGCGATAATGTGCAGCTTGTGTTTGCGACAAATTTTTAATTAGGGTATTATCTAGGACGTACTCACCGCTGTCGTATTCATCCAAAATGCCCAAAATATTTAATAACGTTGATTTTCCAGAACCAGAAGAACCCATGATAGACACAAATTCACCTGCATGGATGGTCAAATCAATGCCTTTTAAAACTTCCAGTTGGGTGAACTTAGTCGCGTAAGATTTTCGGATATTCCGCAATTTTATCATAGTCGGTGATTGTCATTTTAGAGCATGTATAGTTTTTCTACTTCTTGAAAATTAAACATGCCCTTATGGCTAAAACAAATTCTTTTTCGTGCCGCAACTCATTTTTTACAAAAAAAAATCTCACGCGAACTTATCACTATTAACCTGACTTAATATTTAAGTATCAACATCAATTCTTCTTTTCAATGGATCATAAGCTCTTGCACAATTTAAAGACAGCCATTATGATTAACAGTTGCGAAGAGAAAAAATTTAATTTAATTTTTATACAAATGATGGATTAATCGTACTTTTTGTTAGACGAGTACCTTAAAAAACTATAGTTTCAGCGATTCACAATAAAAAAAGGCGATGATAATTTAAAATTACCATCGCCTTTTCCAGCGTTTTTT
>CAYUNA010000929.1:0-2031 GCA_964445895.1 uncultured Saprospiraceae bacterium
ATGCGCAAAAACTAAATAAATCCATGACCACCACAACCTACAAAATGGAGTATAAAAGAGGACAATTGTCGGACGAAACGCTACTGCAACTACACGAGCGACTTCTCCGTCCCCGCATGATTGAAGAAAAAATGCTCAAATTGCTACGGCAGGGGCGCATCAGTAAATGGTTTTCTGGCATCGGTCAGGAAGCAATCTCTGTCGGCGCGACGAGTGCGCTTTTGGAAGATGAAATGATTTTTCCGATGCACCGAAATTTAGGCGTTTTTACAACTCGCGAAATTCCACTCGAACGCCTTTTTTGCCAATGGCAAGGTAAGGCGTCAGGCTTCACCAAAGGACGTGATCGATCTTTTCACTTTGGTACTTTAGACTATAATATTGTGGGTATGATTTCGCATCTTGGCCCGCAATTATCATTAGCGAGTGGTGTTGCCTTATCACATAAATTATCGGATGAAGCTCGTGTTTCCTTAGCATTTACGGGAGAAGGAGGTACAAGTCAGGGTGAATTTCATGAAGCTTTGAATACTGCTTCTGTTTGGAATTTGCCAGTCATTTTTGTTATCGAAAACAACGGCTACGGCTTGTCAACGCCCACAAGCGAGCAGTACAATTGTGAAGATTTGGCAGACCGTGGGATTGGTTATGGTATGAAATCGGTGATTGTAGATGGCAATAATGTTTTGGAAATGTATAGTACGATTTCCAAATTGGCAGCTGAAATGCGCGACAATCCAGAACCTGTTTTGATAGAAGCGAAAACGTTTAGAATGCGAGGTCACGAGGAAGCTTCGGGTACAAAATACGTCCCAAAAGAATTGATGGACGAATGGGCATTGAAAGACCCAATTAGCAATTACGAACAATTTTTAATGGAAGAAGGATTGTTGGATGAGGAAAAAATTGAGGAATTAAAAGCTAAAATTAAAACAGAAATCGAACAGGGGCTGGAAATGGCTTATGCTGAACCAGCAATCACTTCGACAATTGAACAGGAACTGGCGGATGTCTATGCACCGCATGACAGCCGTAGCTTGCCACCTGAAACGGGGGCAGCTTCCGAAAAACGATTTATTGATGCAATTTCTGATGGCTTAAAGCAAGCTATGGAAAAGCACGATAAGCTCATTTTGATGGGGCAGGACATTGCTGATTATGGGGGCGTTTTTAAAATTACAGATGGTTTCACCGATACGTTTGGTAAGGACCGGGTGCGCAACACGCCGTTATGCGAAAGCGGAATTATTGGAATCGGTTTGGGCTTGAGTTTGAAAGGGTATAAGGCGATGGTTGAAATGCAATTTGCGGACTTTGTGACGTGCGGCTTCAATCAAATCATTAATAATTTAGCAAAATTACATTATCGTTGGGGCGAAAACGCAGACGTGGTGATTCGGATGCCTTGTGGCGGTGGAGTAGGGGCAGGCCCCTTTCACTCGCAGACGAATGAAGCATGGTTTGCACATACACCTGGTTTGAAAGTGGTTTATCCTTCTTCGCCAAGTGATGCAAAAGGGCTTTTGTTGGCGAGTTTGGAAGACCCAAATCCAGTGTTGTTTTTTGAGCATAAGGGGTTGTATCGGAGTTTAACAGAAGAAGTAGCGGACGATTATTATACACTTGAAATTGGCAAAGCGAAATTGGTTAATGAAGGCGAACACTTGTCTATCATCACTTATGGCATGGGCGTGCATTGGGCAAAAGAATTGGTCGCTGAAATGGGGGTAGATGCCGATATTTTAGACCTTCGTTCTTTATTGCCGCTGGATTATGATGCTGTTGCTGCGACGATAGAAAAGACTGGAAAAGCCTTGATTTTGCACGAAGATACCGTTTATGGCGGTCTGGGTGGCGAATTGTCAGCTTGGATTTCTGAGCATTTGTTTGAGCATTTGGATGGGCCGATTTTGCGGGTCGGTAGCTTAGATACACCCGTTCCTTTTGCGAAAACGCTGGAGAAAGATTTCTTGCCGTTGGCGCGTTTTCGGGCGGCGGTGGAGAAGTTAATTGCGTATTAATTTCCATTCC
>CAYUNA010000930.1:0-2029 GCA_964445895.1 uncultured Saprospiraceae bacterium
TATTTATTACCAACTCCCTTAAATCGTTTTAATTTCCTTATAATTGATATTTCGTTGTGCACCTGAGGGTTTCTTAAGGGAGCAGCAATTTTGAAAAAAAAGCTGCTCCCTTGAGAAACCCCTCGTGGCGGTTCGAATGTCAGACAATGAGCTAAAGATTTTCGCCACGAAATGTACGAAGTGCGTAACATCAGTTGGATAAGTGCTTGGACATAATTATTCCTAACTATTTCAAAACCCGTTTCATTGCCTCCACTGGGAAAATCAACCGCCCTGTTTGTTCCGTTTTCTTTGTCTTTTTACCGGTTTCATTTAAAATATCATAGGCTTCCTGCGTTGTTAATTTCGGTTGAATACTTTTCATTAAACCTACCAAACCTGAAACATACGGCGTCGCCATCGAAGTTCCATTAAAAACCTTGTATTCATTGTTTGGAAAAGTTGAATAAATGGCAACACCAGGTGCAGCAATGCCCATTTTTAAATCTGAAATATGATTTGAAAAAGAAGCCCGATTTAACACCGTATCGACCGCCGAAACAGCAATAACTCCAGATGCATTAGCTGGCGAAAATTGATTGGCATTCATATTAGAATTTCCTGCCGCAGCGATAACAATTGTGCCTTTTTTTGCAGCATATTTAACTGCTTTGGCATAAGCATTTTGTGACCGACTACGCGACCGTCCACCAAGCGACATGGAGATGACCGCAGCTCCTTTATCAGCTGCTTCTAACATCCCGTTGATAATCGTTTGTTGCGTCCCAAAACCCGAATCCATAAGCACTTTAATACTGGTCACTTCCACAAAATCACTATTCGGTGAAAAGGAAGCACCACCGATTTTATTATTGGTCACAGCAGCTGCAATGCCTGCGCAGTGTGTACCATGTCCGCGGAGGTCTCTGTCATATAACTCGCTGGTAGATAGGTAGTTATCAGTGATGTCTTCGTGTTTGCCGTCTACCCCTGTATCCAAAATGGCGATGAGTGCTTTCTTCTTAGGTTTAACTTTTTTAGTGCTAAGTAGCTTATATAATTTATCAACTTCCATAGCTTCAAAACCCCACAATCGCTTTACCTCAGGGTCATTGATACCATACTTTTTTTCTGTAGGCAGGGGTGTTCGACTTTCGATTGGCGCCACCGAAACTTGCTCGTTTTCTTCCACCCAATCTACCAAACCACTGGCATAAAAATCAGCCTCAATATCCTCAATTTTAAACGTAGAATTATCTGGAATATTGACCACAAAATAATCATCTAAATCAGTGAAGTTTTCGTCTTTCATTTGGAAGGCACGACTGTATGTTAAGTCGTATTTATCCAGTAAGTTTCGGAGTTCAGAAAACTGATGATTCTCTTTAATTTCAACCAAAAGTTCTCCATTTTTATCTAAAGGAATATGGGCTGTCGATGTCTGATTGTAGACCGGACTTTCCGCAGAAATTGTCTCTTTTTTACTCTTTTTTTCTGGAAAAGTTTGATCCAATAAGGGCAGAAAAACCAACGACATGATCATGCCTATACCCGCAGATAACCCTAAAAATATCTGCTTATTAATAC
Organism: uncultured Saprospiraceae bacterium; assembly: GCA_964445895.1. GTDB lineage: Bacteria > Bacteroidota > Bacteroidia > Chitinophagales > Saprospiraceae > CAYUNA01. Next base: position 1,567 of record CAYUNA010000930.1, read on the forward strand.
CAAAAGTATTCACTAAAATTGCCGAAACACTGAGCACCATGAAGTCTCGAAATGTTGTCTGCAATTTGTAAGCTACGGAAGCATCTGCCAGCATTACGCTACTGCCATAAACCATTAAACTAACAAAAAATAGTTTGCTAAATAAGCTTGATAGTCCCTCGTTTTTTTTGAAAAAGAACCAACATACTAAAGTCAACAAGGCAGATAAAAAACTGAATGTGTACATCTTGGATGAGTTTTTATGGTTTTTGTTACTATGAATTATTTTTTGCAAGTTCAACCGCGATTCTTTGCTCGCCCGCACCACGGATATTTTTTTTATAGGAAATCAAAAATGTTCAATTTTCTCTATCCTTATATTCTATCTCGCTTGATTTGCCAAAAAATCTTTACTTTTTGAAAAATGGATGATTAGTGAAATGAATTCAATAACTTGAACCATTATGCTTGTTCTTTTTCCTTC
>CAYUNA010000931.1:0-2020 GCA_964445895.1 uncultured Saprospiraceae bacterium
AATAATTTTTTGATTAAAAATTTACTAAAAATCAAAAATATTCATTTTTAAAATAGAAATCGTGGTATTATTGCAATTTGAAACAACTTCTATACTCACAAAATATTTTCCATGTTTAAAAAAATCTTATTCTCCGTTTTTTTCCTGTTAATCCTTCAAACATCCTTTGCTCAACCTGACCGCTGGCAACAAAAAGCGGAATACAATATGGACATTGATATGGATGTGAAAACGCATCAATTTGCTGGAAAACAGGCATTAAAATATTACAACAACTCACCTGATGATTTGAATCGAGTGTTTTATCATTTGTATTTTAATGCCTTTCAGCCAGGCAGTATGATGGATATTCGCAACCAGCAATTGCCGGATTCTGACCCACGAGTGGCGGGACGTATTGGCGTATTGACTCCAGACCAAATTGGGTTTACAAAGGTAATTTCGTTGAAACAAAACGGCAAAGACGTGAAATATGAAGTGGTGGGAACAATTCTCGAAGTAGAATTAAATGAGCCGATAAAAGCGGGAACTACCGCTACTTTTGACATGGAATTTCAGTCGCAAGTACCAGTACAAATCCGTCGTTCTGGTCGAGATAACAAAGAGGGAATTTCTTATTCGATGACGCAGTGGTATCCGAAAATGTGTGAATACGACTATCAGGGCTGGCATGCTAATCCATATATCGGTCGAGAATTTCATGGTATTTGGGGTGATTTTAATGTTAATATTACCATTGCAAGTGATTATATTATTGGTGGAACGGGATATTTGCAAAACGCAGATGTAATTGGGTACGGCTATGGAAAGAAGGAGCGAAAAGCCGATAAAATGAAAGGAGAAAAGCTAACCTGGAAATTTAAAGCACCAAATGTTCATGATTTTGCTTGGGGGGCAGACCCAGATTACAAGCACACAACTTTTGAACGTAAAGATGGCGTGACCATGCACTTTTTGTATCAACCGGGTGAAAATACGGATGAGAATTGGGAAAGGTTGCCTGCCGTAATGGACAAAGCGTTTGAATTTATCAATAAGACTTACGGAAAATACCCGTATAAACAATACTCTTTTATTCAAGGTGGTGATGGTGGAATGGAGTATCCGATGGCTACCCTGATTACGGGTGAACGAAAATTTAGTAGTTTAGTCGGTGTTTCTGTTCACGAATTAATGCACTCTTGGTATCAAATGATGATGGGGTCAAATGAAGCGTTATATGCTTGGATGGATGAAGGATTTACCAGTTATGCGTCGAGCGAAGTGATGAATTATTTGAAAAAAGAAGGCTTAATTCCAGGTTCAGAACCAGTTGAAAATGTACATGCTGGCTCCGTTACTGGTTTGGTGCGTTGGTCAAAGTCAGGATTTGATGAACCGTTGACGACACATGCGGATCATTTTAATCGCAATCAAGCGTATGGGGTAGCAGCGTATGTGAAAGGAGCGGTATTTTTGACGGAATTGAATTATATCGTAGGAAAAGAGAACTTTGATAAGGCAATATTGACCTATTACGACTTGTGGAAATTCAAGCACCCAAACACGAACGATGTAATTCGGGTTTTTGAAAAACAGTCGGGCTTGGAGTTGGATTGGTTTAAAGAATACTTTATTCAAACAACCAAGATGCCTGATTACAAAGTGGCAAGCGTGGAATCGGGCAGCAAAAAAAGGACTAAAATTACTTTAGAAAAAGTAGGCTTGATGCCGATGCCAATAGATGTAGAGGTGACTTATAAAGGTGGAGAAAAAGAAGTATTTACGATTCCATTGCGCATCATGCGGGGAGCAAAAACGCAGGATGGTGATATGACATTGAAGGTATTGCCTGACTGGCCGTGGACTAATCCAACTTATGAGTTTGAAGTAGACCAAAAGTTGAAAAAAGTAGAGTCTGTTGTAATTGACCCGTCTCAGCGGTTGTTGGATTTGGAATTAGAGGATAATTCTTGGAAGAAGTAGATTTAAGTGCTTGGACAGAAATAAGTTATACTTTTGACCGAGCAGATTTTTGTGA
>CAYUNA010000932.1:0-2017 GCA_964445895.1 uncultured Saprospiraceae bacterium
GAGAATTTAGAATTTGAAAAAGCGCAAAAATTAAAAGTTAGATTAGAGGCATTTCAAGATTATCAGAGTAAAAGTACCGTTGTTAATCCTGCAGTAAAAGATGTGGATGTTTTCTCAATTGCTTCAGATGAAAAGTCAGCTTATGTCAATTACATGAAAGTCGTCAATGGCGCAATTATCAACGCCTATACACAAGAAATGGTAAAAAATCTGGATGAAGATGAAAAGGATTTATTAGAATTTACCATTCCTGAATTGAGACAGAAATTCAATTCTATTTCTCCAGAAATTATCGTTCCACAGCATGTGGATTTAGAAAATAAAGACTTGACGGTCACCGTTCCGCAGCGTGGCGATAAGAAAAAATTATTAGAGCTTTCGGATAAAAACGTCAAATATTTTTTACTCCAAAAAAAGAAGGAAGCTATTTCTCATATCAAAAAACAAACCTCTGCCGAGCGCATCATGCGTACGATGAAAGAGGATTTGCAATTGGATGTTTTGCCGCTGCATATTGAGTGTTTTGATAACTCTAACTTTCATGGTTCTTTTCCTGTTTCGTCCTGTGTGGTCTTTAAAAATGGGGTTCCGAGTAAGCGAGAATATCGTCATTACAATATCAAAACGGTAGAAGGTCCGAATGATTTCGCGAGTATGGAAGAGGTCGTTTATCGGCGTTATAAGCGTTTAATTGCGGAGAATAAAGAATTGCCACAGTTGGTCATCATTGACGGTGGTAAAGGTCAGTTGAGTGCGGCGTATAAAATTTTCAAGGAATTGGGTATTGAAAATAAGGTACAATTGGTAGGTATCGCGAAGCGATTAGAGGAAATTTTCTTTCCAAATGACCCTATTCCTTTGTATATCAACAAAAAATCTGAGAGTCTAAAAGTGATGCAACACGCGCGGAATGAAGCGCACCGTTTTGCGATTACCTTCCACCGTGACCAGCGTTCGCGGGCGTTTACACAGACGGAATTGACGCAGATACAAGGGATTGGGGAGAAAACGGCAGAGAAATTATTGTCTCATTTTGGTTCGGTGAAGAAGGTGAAGGCGGCTTTGCAGACGGAATTGATTGAGGTTGTGGGGAAGGGGGCAGCTAAGAAGGTGAAGGATTATTTTGCGGAAAAAAATAAAAAAGACAATGCTGGATAATTTAAAGAAGTTACTTCAAGAAATTAAGTCTAAAGAAACAGAGAGGCTCTGTTTTCAAAAGTCACTACAAAATTTAAAATATTTTAATGAAAAATTTGAAATACTATTTTCAGATTGGCTTTATGAAGCAAAAAAAGGAAATAGGGATTTGGTAATTCATGTTGAGGAAATTCTTAAAATAGAAATAGAACAGAGGAAAAAGAAAGGTGAATATGCAAATCCTAAAAGAAACAATTCATTATGGATTATAACAGGGTTTAGAAAGAAACTAAACTACTTACATTTTGAAATCGAAAAATTTCAAAATGTAAGTAGTTACTCAGAATGTTATTGCTTTCTAAGACAAAAATATAACATTAATCCAGAAAAAAATCAGCGCTTCAAGGAATTTGGCAAAGCTTTTTTATATCATAAAAACGATATTTATATAATTTACGAATGCGAAAATTGTTCTAAAAAATGGATAAAAGCTGATGCTGGGGGAGCTGGCATTACAATAAAATACTGGACACAATGGAATCCTGATGAATACCAATTGATAGAACATTTCGACTAATCAATAGAATGAAGGAGAATTTTGTTCTCACAAACACAGGCAAGACATCCCGCATCATACATCATACTTCCCGCACCAAAAGTCCCTCCGCCGTCACCTTCAAAATCTCCTTACGCTCATCAGCAGCATTCACCGCCGCCAAATGGTCAAAAGCTGTTTTCTGATACTCATTTTTCAACTCTTCCGCATACTTTTTCACTTCCAAACGATTGAAAATAGCGCGTACTTTCTCGATTTTTACGTTTTCCTCTGCTTCTGTTTTTGTCACAGTTTGCAGGAGAGCGTTCAATTCATTTTTATCCG
>CAYUNA010000933.1:0-2015 GCA_964445895.1 uncultured Saprospiraceae bacterium
CAAGGGGATTTATTATATTTTACATAAAAATGATAGCGGAGATTCATTTTAGGAAGCTGGTTCTCTTTTTTTTCCTAATTTTGAATTTAAAACACATTCGACTTTTCAAAATAATATAAAATATGACCAAGTTTAACTCTATCCTGTTTTTCTCGTTTTTTGTGCTTAATTTTTGCTTTGCACAACGGGCAACCGTGGATATTCCAACTCAAAATTATACAAAAAACGATCAAAGTATTGCCCTTTTAAAAACCCATGTTTTTGAAATAAAAGAAGTCCCAAATTTTGAGGATGCACCTTTTTTAGCAGTATCTGTTGTTTGGGAAACTTACCAGGAAATCTCAGAAAATCAGCGACTGTGGATAGGGTTTGGTAATCAAAATAGTGCATGGACAGATTTTCAGGATTTATATGAAGATGGTCACGGAAAACAAGAAGCGGGGCGACATGTCAGTAATCTGATTTTTGTCAATGCAGAGGATACGCAGTTTCGCTTGTATTTTCAAACGCCGTCAGAAGAGTCTTTTGATTTTGATAAAATAACTGTTCATTTTTTCAATCCCGGCAAGACACAACGCCCGCCAACACCTGTACAAATCGTTGACAACCGCGACGCTTGTGTTTGCCCAATTCCTGAGTTCTTAAACCGTGAAGATTGGTGTCCGTCGGGCGACTGTCCAGAAGATGCAACACCTGCATTTACCAATGTGACGCATTTGATTGTGCATCATACGGCATCGTCGAATACGTCGAGTGATTGGGCGGCAGTTGTACGGTCTGTTTGGGATTTTCACGTGAATACCAATGGTTGGGATGACGTCGGCTATAACTGGCTGATTGACCCGACTGGCGTACTTTACCAAGGGCGGGGCGATAATGTCCGAGGTGCCCATTTTTGTGGGAACAATACAGGGACGATGGGTGTGGCGATGATTGGTAATTTTGTAGCAGCTAACGCAACGGAAGAATCGAAAACCACCTTAAAAGAGCTACTCGCGTGGAAATCTTGTGACATTGATACAGACCCTTTAGGTACGTCATTTCATGGGTCTTCGAATATGAATTTGATGAACATTTCAGGACATAGAGATGGTTGTAATACGACTTGTCCGGGTGATTTTTTCTATCCAGAATTACCTGATATTCGTGAAGATGTTGTGTCGATTCGTGCCAATGTCTGCGATGCCAAATTGGACGCACCTACGCTGACAGGCGAACCGATTACGGAGACGCAAGTCAATCTCTCATGGAATGACGATACAGCCGAGGATAATTTTATTTTGGAGCGTTCGGTAAGCAACGATAATAACTTTGAACTACTGGAACAATTACCCGCGAATACCACGACTTATGAAGATAATTCGGTCGTCGGGTCGATGATTTATTATTATCGAATTCGAGCGGTTGCGGATAATATCATAGACTCTGATTTTAGTAATGAAGTGATGATTTCGACAGATTTTTCAGCAACAGAAGACTATTTTTTAAATACCAATACCGTGCAGATTTTCCCGAATCCAAATAAAGGAACATTTCAATTAATGATAGACAATGCTTTGCGAAAAGATGTACAAGTGACAATTCTCGATTTGACTGGAAAGACAGTTTTTCTCAGTGATTCTTGGCAAAAAAATAGTGAATCTGCTGCTTTTGAAGTTATTTTAGATGAAATCTCAACTGGAACTTACTTTTTAAAAATTCAACAAGATACACATCAAGGTGTTTTCAAATTATTTATACAATAGACTTTATGAATTTGGACTTTGGACTAAAAACCAATCCGTTCAAAGTCCAATTATGAATCGAGTTTTCGGAGTGGACTCATCGTTACTAAGTAGACCATAAAGTCTGATATTGTCTCTTGGGTTATTAGCTATTAGACGCCGAGTACCTGATACTCAATTACCCAATGACTAATTTAAAAACACCTTATTTTCATTTTATTCCTGCTTTCCACTATATTTGCACATTATTTAAAATATTTATACTATTTTTTTAAATTTGATGGCTGTAGT